>NZ_JBLZMW010000011.1:0-172200 GCF_048553275.1 Pacificoceanicola niger | reverse complement strand
GTCGTCTTGGCGAACGCTTTGATCAGAGACGGCAGGAAATGGGCTCCAGAACCCGCTTGATCATCACGGATACTCGGCAGATTGCTTCGCAATCGCCTGCCGGGCAATGGATGGGGCCTATGACACGCGTCGGTGCCACAGCGCGATCCTCGCGCGCGACGCAGTCCCAGTCATTCCGATCCGCAAGAATGGTCGATTGTGGAAGGAAGATTGCCCGGCGGCATGCTTCCGCAACGAAACCCTGCGCGCCACCCGATACTACGGCCGGGCCTTCTGGAAGCGCTGGACGGGATATCACGCCCGAAGTCGGGTCGAAGCCAAGATGCGCTGCCTGAAAGCCTTCGGCGATCGCATCGCCGCCAGAGACCCCGACCGCCAGACCGCCGAAATCCACATCCGCATCGCCCTCATCAACAGCTTCTCGGCCCTCGGCACCGCCGAGATCGTACGCGTCGCATAGACCCTACGGGGGAAGGGGTCGTCACGCCCTAACCGACACTTCTGCAACAATGCCCAATTGTGGGAAAGGCGTAAGTTTCGAGCGTCTGTATCCACTGCGCAATATGCTTGCCGTTGTTCATCCTGTCTTTGATCTTCCGCTCGTGAACGCGGCGAGCCATCACTTCGAAGGTCATTGCCCATCGCCGGCTCGAGTATACGCCCTTGGGCTGCCGCCCATAGCGGCTACGCGCCGCAACTCGAACGCCTGGGCACGCGCGTCAGCCAGAGAGATGACGTTGGCCGACCCAGGACCATAATCCCGACGCGGCTTTTTGACCGTTATGCGAAGAAGCCAACGCCGCGCGCCCGATTGGTCAACTTCCAGATAAAGACCCCCGCCGTCCGTATGCCGCCCGGGCGGCGCAGTCTTGACGAATGCCGCAGAGAGTCGCCGTTCAGTGTGTGGCCCCGGCTTTTTGCCTACGGGCGTCTTTTCAAAGTGTGAACCGTCTATCTGTTCTACCCCACAATTTCTTGAGGGTGGATTGAGGCCAGATGTTGGGCAACCTATCACAAAACCGTGGAAACCTTGTGGCTTTGGCTTCCAAACACCTCGAATAGAGGGGCTTCTGGCGGAGACGAAGGGATTCGAACCCTCGAGACGGTTTCCCGCCTACTCCCTTAGCAGGGGAGCGCCTTCGACCACTCGGCCACGTCTCCGCCGACGGGTATAACCACCCAAGTACAGGAAGGACAAGGGAAAAAACGCAGGCATGTAAATTCATTTTTGATCTCCATAAAGTTGCAAAAACCTCACCGAATCGCACTGAATCACACCCTGCTTGGGCAACTTTTGGACACTTTTTCCCTTTCACAAAAGCGCCTTGGCGGATTTCTGGCCGTCGAACCTACCTGTCAACAAAAATCGCAACCAGCGTTCATTTTTCTACTTTTGCGCGATCTGAAACGCAGCGACCTTTTGGGCAGAAAGGTCGTGCGTAATGTACGACTTCAACTTTTCGACCGGCACTGCGAGCCTTGAAGAGTTGCGTTGCTACTGGCGCCTTCCGACCACGCGTGCGGCGCGGGAGCTCGTCCGACAGCTCGGCCTGCGGAGGATTGTTGGTGGCTGCCGCCGTTGTTGCAAAACTCCGGCCGCGAAGGATTCACTTCGGGAATCCATGCGGTTGGGCGGGTTGGATGAGCAAGCCTCCTCCCGCCCGGTATCGCACCACGAACTGGTCCAGCTACAATGCATCACTCCGGAAGCGCGGTTCGCTGCTGATCTGGGTCGATAAGGGGATGACTTGGCTCGCGCCGCGCGACGGACGGCCTGGGCGTCCGCCGGTCCTTTCCGATGCCGCGCTCCAATTCTGCCTCTCCATCAAGGTTCCGTTCAAGCTTCCCTTGCGACAGACCTCCGGCATGGTGGCCAGCCTGCTTCGGCTGTCCGGGTTGGACTGGCCCGTGCCGGCAAGCCGCGCAAGCTCGCCATGACCGCCGTGATGAGAAAGCTCGTCGTCTTGGCGAACGCTTTGATAAGAGACGGCAGGAAATGGGCTCCAGAACCCGCTTGATCATCACGGATACTCGGAACATTGCTGCGCAATGCACTGCCGGGCAATGGATGGGGCCTATGACACGCGTCGGTGCCACAGCGCGATCCTCGCGCGCGACGCAGTCCCAATCATTCCGATCCGCAAGAATGGTCGATTGTGGAAGGAAGATTGCCCGGCGGCATGCTTCCGCAACGAAACCCTGCGCGCCACCCGATACTACGGCCGGGCCTTCTGGAAGCGCTGGACGGGATATCACGCCCGAAGTCGGGTCGAAGCCAAGATGCGCTGCCTGAAAGCCTTCGGCGATCGCATCGCCGCCAGAGACCCCGACCGCCAGACCGCCGAAATCCACATCCGCATCGCCCTCATCAACAGCTTCTCGGCCCTCGGCACCGCCGAGATCGTACGCGTCGCATAGCCCCTACGGGCGAAGGGGTCGTCACGCCCTACCCGACACTTCTGCAACAATGCCACCCCGAACGCGCCCTGCAAACCGGGAGCGGCCCGGTCACGGTGAAGGTACCGAAAGTCCGCGCCGAGGACGGCAAGCCCGTGACATTCCGCTCGGCGCTGGTCGCGCCCTATGTCCCCAAGCCAAATCCATAGAGGCGGCGTTTCCGTGGTTGTGCCTGAAGGGCGTCTCGACGGGTGAGATGGGCGCGGCGCTCAAAGCGTTGCTTGGCCCAGATGCGAGTGGTTTCTCAACCAGGACGGTAGCGCGCCTGAAGACGCAATGGGCGACAGACTATGACGCCTGGCGCAAGGCCGACCTTGGCCGCGATGAATGGGTCTATGTGTGGGCGGATGGCATTTACAGCGGCCTGCGCGGCTCGGAAGACCGGCTCTGCGCCTTAGTCGTCATCGGGGTCAGCGCCCGGGGTGAGAAGCATTTTTTGGCTATCGAGGACGGCGTCCGCGAAAGCACCCAAAGCTGGCGTGAGGTGCTTCTGGCGCTGAAAGCGCCTGGCCTGACCGCGCCCAAACTGGACACCGGCGACAGGGCCATGGGGTTCTGGGCCGGCTTGGAAAAGGTCTTCCCCTCCACCCGCCACAACGCTGTTGGATGCACAAGACCGGCAATCTCCTGAACTATCTGCCCAGGCGCACCCAACCGAAGGCCAGGAAGATGCTTCACGATATCCATTGACCGGCAGGGCATTTCCAAAGGAAATGTCCCGAGAGGTTGGCAGGCCGAGACCCGTGAAGACGCTCATGCCGCCTTCGATCCATTCGTGGACATGTTCGAGGCCAAACATCCAAAGGCCACCGAATGCCTGGTGAAAGATCGCGGTGAACTGATGACCTTCTACGACTTCCCGGCCCAGCATTGGCAGAGCATCCGGACTTCAAACCCGATAGAAAGCGCCTTCGCCACCATCCGGCACCCGGCCAAGCGTACCAAAGGCTGCCTCAGCCGGGATGTCATGCTCCACATGATATTCAAGCTCGGAGAATGCGCCCGGAGAAGCTGGCGCAAGATGCGCGGCTTGGCTCATCTCGCCGACGTTATCGATGGCGTCGATTTCATAAACGGCATCAAGCCATCAGCACCAGATCAGGCCGCCGCATGATAATCGCCGAACACCAGATTTGAAAATACCTCATGCGACGATCATGCGGCCAAGAGAGCGACCCCTGACCTTTTGTCGGATCGGGCGACGCGCGCCATGGCACTGCGGATTGAGACCGTGCCGGTGGGCAAGCCAACCTCTGATTATCGGGAATTGCACCTTTGGCCCGGCGCGGGGGCACCGTTTCGCAATATGCGGCTGAATGCTCTCCTGAAATTGCCGAAAGACCGGGTTGATGCCAATCTTGTTGGGAAGAGAGGCCAGGCGATCGGTGGATGTCCTCCGGGTTTTACGAGACAAACTTGCAGCCGCGCGGGTCTTAACCCCCGAATTTCATTAACAGCAGATGTCTTTCCCTTTACAACAAACCGAACGACGCTGACTGCACCGGGATCGAGGAAACGGACATGCGGACCAATGCTGCCTTCAGATTTGGCCTTCCGGGTCTCTTCACTTTGCTGCTTGCCGCGATCCTCGTTTTGGGAAGTTCGCCCATCGGCGCACAGCAGGACGAACGGGCGACACTGCGCATGCCGTGGAGCGCGGATTCGGGTTTCGGGTTCCACGAACCGGACGGCACGCCGCGGAGTTTTTTCATCGACCTCGTCGGGCTGATTGCAAAGGAAGCGGATATAAACGTCGACTTGGTCGAATATGCCTCCGCCGAGGCCGCCCGCCAGTCAATCCGGGACGGAGAAACTGAATTATTCGTCGATACGGGACGCACAGAGCTCGACGCCGCGTTGCTTTTATTCACAGAACCCGTCGCTGAAACCCAGCTGCGCCTCTACCAGCGGTATGATGCCCCGTTCGCCGCTGATTTTGCGTCTTTCGAAGGCGAGGTCCTGGGCGTTGTTCGGAATTCCATTGCAAGCCGAACACCGATGCCTGACGGCATATCGGTCGTCGAATACGATGACCTCGTGACGGCTTTTGCGCAGGCACTTGGCGGCGAAGTCGACGGGGTTCTGGCCTTGTCATCCCTGGCCCGGAGAACGCTTACGACGACAGGTCTCGACGACCTGATCGTCCCGGGGCCGTTTTCCGCCCCTAGCGTCGCACATGTTGTGGCTCTGCGGCGCGAGCATGCCGACTTGATGCCGCAAATCGAAGACGCCCTGGCCCGGCTTGAGCAACGCGGAGACCTGCAGGACCTGCGTAAGCTCTGGGATATGGTGACACCACCGCCAGCGCCCGAGGTGCTGACCGTCGGGGTGACCCATTTCCCCCCCTACTACGTGGTCAATGACGACGGCACCGTGACCGGCTTCGCCGTTGAAATCATCGAGGAACTGGCCGATAGGGCTGGACTGGAACTTCGGTTCGAGGTGGTTTCGCTCGAAAGCTGGTCAAAAGGCCCACGCATCGGCGCCTTTGATCTGCTTCCGGCCCGCAGCGTGACCGAGATCGAGAATGAGTTCCTGGAGTTCACCGTCCCGATCCAGACGATCGACTATGTTCCCTTCGTCCGGGCCGAAGACGCAGGCTTGCCGTTGTCACTTGTCGATGGTCGGATCGGAATTCTCTTCACAGCGCCGTTGCGGGATGAAATTGCACAGGCGCTCGGGGTAAACCTCCGACCGCTTGAAACGCCGCAAGCCGCAGTAGACGCGCTCGAAAACGGCACCATTGACGCATTGTTTTATGCGCGAAGCGCCTTTGAGAGCTTTCTGGAGACAAATGGGGGAGGCGAGCGCTTCGCACGCCTGCCCGAGCCCGCGTTCCGCAATGATCTCGCCATTGCGATGCGGTCCGGTCTGGGGGACCTCGATACAAGGCTCAATGTTGTGATCCAGGGTTTCATCGGATCCGCACAATACCGAAGCCTGGCATCCCGGTGGTTCGACGCCCCACCGTTCTGGACAGCCGCGCGAATCCGGCTTGCCCAGATCGGTGTCGCGGCCATTCTGTCCGTGGCGCTGCTGGCGGTATTCCTGCTTGTGCTGCAGGGTCGCCGGCGGGCGCTGCGCCACGCAGACGCGATGGAAAGCCTTTCGACACGGCTTGGTGCCGTGCTGGACACGGCGCAAAGCGCTATTCTGGGCTTCAACCGCGCAGGCGAAATCGCGTTCTCCAATGCGTGCGCCCGCGCGATGATCCCGGACCTGGTGACCGACAGCCCGGAGTCGTGGCCGAAGCATATTTCCTTCCTCGATCCCGAAACCGGAGAGCCGTTGAACGAGGAACGGCATCCGATCTGCAGCGCATTGGCCGGGTCCGACCTGAAAGGTGAGGTTGCCCTGATGCGGCGGGACACGTCCGGCGACGCGATACGCTATGTTCGCGTGTCCAGCACTCCGGCCCTGCGGTCCGTGGCAGGCGACATAGCAACGGTTGTCATTCTCGATGACGTCTCGGACTTGTACGAAAGTCGCCAGAACGCCGAGGACCAGGCCAAGATAGCAGCGGCCGCGCAGAAGCAGGAAAGCATCGGCAAGCTGACCGGCGGCATTGCCCATGATTTCAACAACCTGCTTGCGGTCATTCTGGGCAATCTCGAATTCCTTCAGGACGAAGAAGCAGACCCCGAACGCGCAAGGTTTACCAAGAACGCCATTGACGCAACGCTTCGGGGTGCGGAACTGGTCCGGAACATGCTTGCGTTCGCCCGCCGCTCGCCAATCGAGGCGCAGGTGCTGGATCTCAACGAAGTCACCCACGCAGTCGAGGCTCTGGCCGCGCGCACCTTGCCCGCGTCGGTGAAGATCGAAACCTCGCTTCTGGCCGGACTTTGGAAGATCCGCGCCGACCGGTCGCTCACCGAGAGCGCGTTGCTGAACCTGCTGCTGAACGCGAGCGACGCCATGAAAGGCGTCGGCCGTTTGACCATCGAGACGTCAAATCTGCGGATTGATGAAGACTACATCGACGACAGGCAAGAAGACATTCCCGTCGGACGGTATGTCATGCTGGCCGTCAGCGACGATGGTCCCGGTATCCCGGAGAAGATCGTGTCACAAATCTTCGAGCCGTTCTTTACCACCAAAGGTCCGCAGGGGGGATCCGGGCTCGGGCTGTCGATGGTGCACGGCTTCATGAAACAAACCGGCGGAACGGTTCGCGTGTACACGGAACCCGGCGTCGGCACGACGTTCAAACTGTACTTCCCGGCGTTCCACGTCGCGGGAACGCCCTCCACGGAAAGACCTGCTGACGCTGCCCTGCCATCGGGTGCGGGCGAGCGCGTTCTTCTCGTCGAAGACCAGCCTGATGTCCTCGCGGCTCTGAAACGCGCGCTCGAACGTGGTGGATATGAGGTCGTGACCGCAGAAACCGGCGATCTCGCGTTGAACATCTTCGAGGGCGATCCCGCGTTCGACATCGTCGTCACCGACATTGTCATGCCCGGGAACCTTCAAGGACCCCGATTGGTGAAAGCCTTGAGGGCCATAAGCCCTGAGCTTCCGGCGATCTTCATGTCAGGATACGCCGAGGAGGCGACAGTTCACGGCAACGGACTGCGGCCGACCGACATTCGTCTGATGAAGCCGGTCCAGCGCACAGCCTTTTTCGCGGCCTTGGAACGGGCGCTCCTGCAGGCCAAAACGCGCGAATGAAACCGTCCCTCCCGATTTCAGGAGCATTGCCCGTTGTGTTGCAGCAACGACCCTGAAACAGGGGGGGGCGGTCTCGCTGACGTCGTCCGCGCCTTGACGAGACCGCCTCCACCGCGCGGGGCCCCACCCCGAAGGCAGGGCCCCATCCGTTATTTTCCCCGGTTCAACCAGGCCGGTCCTTGGGTGTACCCCGACGCGTCATCGCGCCAGAACCTCGCCGTATCGGCGGCCATGCCATTGGCCACGGCTTCCCTCGGGTCGTTGTAGATCGTGGAAGAGCCAAGGTTTGGAAAAATGTCTGCCACGGAAACAGCGCCCATGTCCGAGGCGCAAGCACCAGCCAGGACAAGGTTGCCGGACAGCGTCCAGGCGCTGTTGCTCGTGTCGTCGGTCAGAGTCGTCAGAATATTGTTCGTCAATACGACCCCGGATGCCTTATCCCGTCGTGTCTGGGCATAGGTTGCGTTTTCGAGCCCGCGCGATTCGGGATCTCCAATCAGCACGTTTTCAGAAAGCTCACCAATGAAGCCCTGCGGATTGAACGCGTTCGGTTCGGAGGCCGTGATGACGTTGCGTCTGAAAATCCAATCATAGGCGTTTCTCGACGGGTGATCCGTGGCGGAATAGGAGCCACCGCCCCCCATGTTCATCTGGATAGCCTGAACCCTGTACCATCCCACGTCCACGAAGAAACAATCGAGGACCGCCACACGTTCACCGCAGCCATTTCCTGCATCGGCAGACTGCACAGCATCTTGGTGTTCCGACCCGACAGAGTTGGTCCTCGGGGCGGACCCATCATGGCCAGCGCGGCAATTGGTTACAACGAGACCTTGCGCGCCATGAATGCGAATATGATCGACACGGGTCTTCTCGAATGTCAAATCGAACAGTCCACTCATTTTGCCTTTGGCCATGACACCGAAGGCACAAGAGACAAAGCGACAGCCCTGAACGATACCGAGGTTTCCCACTTCTATCCCGCCGCCATAAACCCCGCGCGAGGCTGGCCCGGTGGTTGGCAGCTTGCCGGATGGATCGTCCTGAAGACCGCCGTTTTCATCGAGCGTGAGACGCCAGCCGGTTTCATTCGACAGGTCCGTCTCATAGCCTTGGAAGGTGACGCCCGTATAGCGGTTGAAACACCGTGGGACGCCTTGCGCAGCAGTCCAGCTCCCGACCATCCAGTTCTGGTAGCCGAAATCGGGAGCGGTTCTGACAGCGAGATCAGACAGATCGCCAGAGGGCAGCGACGTGCGCCGGAAGGTGATGTTTCCCTCAAACCAGATGCCGTGCGCTCGGTTCATGATCCCAGGGTTGATGTACGCCATGCCGGACGTCGGCCCCATGATGATCACGGGCGCATCTGCATTGCGGACGAGCCCGTAAAGATTTCCAAGATCGTACGTGTCGCCATCCACGAGCCGGAAAACCTCCGGGCCCGCCCCGCCGTAAGTGATGCCGGTGGCATCCGCAATCGTGCCACTGGCCGCCGCGATCTCAGTCGGGTTCGCGCGATCCACGGAAAAGATCTCCACCGGGATGGTCACGGTGATCTGCGCGCCGATCGCATCGGTCAACACGGCAACCACCTTGGTCTGCGCACCTGCTTCTCCCGATGCTTCTCCTTCCAGGACACCATTCCCGACATCCCTCAACCACGCTGGCATGGAGGTGAAGGACGCGGTGATCGGCCAAACGCCCCCTTTCATGAAAAACTGCGGATCAACCACCAGCTTCTGACCGGCCTCAACATGGATCGTCGGAATGGCTATGCCCTCCTCATCCCACGTGGTCATGGGATCACAGTGATCAGCCAGAACCGGGATGCGCACCGGTCCAAGGCTCCGCGCACCTTTTGCGGTAACCGCCCCGAAACATGCGTATTCGGCAGTTTCAATTGTCCCGGTCGGCGCGAAGCTGGCCGTCGTTCCGGAAACGGAAATCCCGGACTTGGCCGGAGCGCTGTCGAGCGTGATCCGTGAAACCTCGGACCCGGCGAAGGAATCCCTGAAGTCCAGCGACCGGCTTTCACCGATCACCGACTGAAATGCCCATGGCCAAGGCAAGCGCTCAGGGTCGCAGGGGTATGGCGAGACACTCCCATCCGTGACATCGCGCAGCTGCAGATAATACAGCACAAACGGCGCGGTCCCCGAAGAGGCCACATTGCGCCGCCGCAGCTGGACGCGGAAGGTTGCCGCAGCCGAAGGGGCTGCCAGACTGGTGTAGACACCAACATTTGTCGGCTGGTACAAAACCTCTCTTTCGCCAATCTCCCTGCCGGCTGCGTCAAACCAGAAGAACTCCAGCCTCGGCATTGTGAGATAGTCGAACTTGTACTGTTCGCCCTCGAATGTTGTCGGCTTGTCGAGGACCCAGTAAACCTCGAACACTTGCCCTTTCCTGGCAGCAAAATCGCGATAGCGATAGCTTCCGAACGTCTGTCCGCCACCAAAGGATATTGCTCCTGCCTCGGTTGTTCCGAGCCAGCCGGGATAGTCATCTCCAGCATAGCGCGCATCCGGGTGATACCGGACATCCCCGCCCTGCCAACCGGCGGACGCGTTGGTGTCCAGGTCCAGAGCGTAGATCAGGTTCGGATCGAACCCGACATAATCGCCGCCTTGCGCATTGAGCCCGGAAATCAGGTCCGAGCGGAACAGGTGTTTCATATCCTTACCTCATGCATAACTGTCTAAGTCTGTGGAATTCGGAACGGGACCGGGCTTGAGGCGCGCCATTTCTGGATCGCGCAGAAAACGGCAAGAGTCTGCGTCAACGGCTTTGCGGCCAAGGCAGACAGGATCTTGCAGGAAAACGCCCATGCACGGCCGCGCGGCAGAAGCCACTCCTGCAGCGCCCGCATCGAATTGGTCATCAAGCTGGTCATATCGGTTCCTTTCGTTCAACTTACGCTATGAACCGGGACCTAACGGACCGTTGCACGACCGTTCGGACAGGCTCGCCGCGCGCAACAGTCCCACGGCTCTTGATCATCGTGGAGCGTCTGTGTCCGCCCGGAAAACCGGACAGTGTTTGCGCTGGCACAAGTCATCATACCGGGTTGGAAAAAGCAGGCGATAACCCGCCATCCCCCTGGAGAGGTTGAATTTCAACGGAATGCCGCGAGGCGGCGAAGGTGGGCCGGAGCGCGCGCGCCTATTGCCCGGCTTTGGTCTTTTCCGTCGGCAACAGCATCGACGCCTCGAAACCGGAAGACGCGCCGGGGCGCGGTGATCGCAAGACCAGGGGACAGTCGATACGCTCGGCTATGGCGGATACAATCGCAAGGCCAAGCCCGCTGCCGTCGCCATGCGCACCCGCCCGTTCGAAACGACTCGCCAGTCGATCCAGCGTTCTGGGTGGAACCACCGGCCCTTCATTGGCAACGATCAAACGACCATCAGGGGTCAGCGTCACAGCGATGGGCGCATTTTCATCGCCGTGACGCAGGGCGTTTTCCACGAGGTTGCGACACAGGATCCCAAAGGCATCGGGATCAAGATCCGACATCACCGGCTCATCCGGCAGCGTCAGTTCCATGCGGCCCGCGCCACCCATACGGTTGATGTCGTCAATCACCAAACCCGCGACGGCCCTCAGGTCCGTTGTACGGTCGAGGCGAAGCTGTGCGCCCTCGGCGCGGGCCAGTTGCATCAAGCGCTCGGACAGACGGGTCAGCCGCTTGAGCGTCGTTTCGATGTCCAAAGCGCGGGCAGCAGCAGCGGAATCAAGGGTTTCCGCGCGCAGGCGCTGCGCCTGTGCGATGGCTCCGGCCAACGGCGTGCGCAGCTCATGCGCTGCATTGGCAGCAAAGCCGCGCTCGGCTTCGAACGCATCGCGCAGCCGCGCCAGAAGGCTGTTCAGTGTCGTGGCAAGCGGATTGATCTCCGCAGGCAACCCGCCGGTGGACAGTGGCGAGAGGTCCCGTGCGTTTCGCGCTTCAAGGCTTGCCCGGAACCGCCGCAAGGACCCAAGGCTCGTGCGCACCGCGATGATGATCGCCAGGAGCGCCACCGGCAGCACGATCAGGAGCGGCAGCCCAAGACCCATCTGGATCTCGCGGGCGACCGAGGCACGATGCGCCAGCGGCTCGGCAACGGAAATACGGATCGTGCCTTGCAACGCCGCATCGCTGTAAAAGCGGTGCGTATCCGTTTGTTGAAACCCCGGCGCGGCATAGTCCGGGAAGAGCGCCGGATCGGCGGCATGCGATTGCAGCAGGATACGCCCTTCGACGTCGCGCACCAAATAGGTAAAGAACTCGTCATGGTTCCGGATGGGCGCAAGCCGCTGCGTGACCCCCATTTCCTCGCGCCCGACAATATCGGTGACTGCCAGCGGCAGGATGCGTTCCGCCGTCTCGCGCAGGGCAGAGTCAAAAACCTCGTCCATCTCCGAACGAACGATCACCGCCGTAATCGAGGCAGCCAGGACCCAAAGCACAGTCAGCACCAGCCCGACCGACAGGGCGAGCCGGGCCTGCAGGCTGCGCGTCAGCCTCATGCTTTGCCCAGCCGGTAGCCCATGCCGCGCTCCGTCTCGATCACCGCACTTCCGAGCTTCTTGCGCAGGCGGCTGACATGAACCTCGATCGTGTTGCTCTCGACCTCGGCGTCGAACGCATAGAGCTTCTCCTCAAGCTGCGCCTTGGACAACAGTTGACCAGGACGCGACAGGAACGCCTCGAACAGCGCCCATTCGCGCGCCGTCAGTTGAACAGGCTTGCCCTCGCGATAGATGCTGCGGGCCGCAAGATCGATATCCAGAGGCCCGTGTGCCACGATCGGATTGGGGTTTCCCGAATAGCGCCGGGCAACAGAACCGATCCGCGCCGACAGCTCCGAAAGGTCGAACGGCTTGACCAGATAATCATCCGCGCCCGCATTCAGCCCCTCGATCCTGTCCGACACCTGATCGAGCGCGGTCAGGATGATCACCGGGGTCACCCCTCCGCCTGCGCGCAAACTCTTCAAAAAGCCGATCCCGCGCCCGTCGGGCAGCATCAGATCCAGCAAGATAAGATCATAGGACGTTCCGCGCACCGCATCTGAGGCCGCATCGAGCCGCGTCACCCAATCCACCGACTGGCCATCGGCGGTGATCTGATCCCGCACGGCGGCGCCCAAAACCGTGTCGTCCTCGATCAACAGGATGCGCATGATCGTTCCATTCCTTTGTTCACCGACACGGTTTGCCCGGACAGGCTGACATAATGCTGACGCGCCGAACCGTCCGCCTTCAGGCTCCCGTCAGCTTCGCGCTGCATGAATGGGAATGGTTTGGCCGCAAAGGGGAGTCTGGCCCATGACGAAGACATTGACAATTCTCGCGGTTCTTGCGGTTTTTCCGGCGGGTGTCGCGCTGGCCGATGATGACTGTTTCGTACCGATGGCCAATTGGCAACCGCGCGCCTCCGTGGTGCGGCTTGCCGATGAGAACGGCTGGACCGTGCGCCGTATCAAGATTGACGATGGCTGTTACGAAATCGACGGCCGCGACGCCGAAGGGCGCGCCATCGAGGTGACCGTACACCCCGCGACGCTGCAGGTCATCGAGATGGAATACGAAGACGACGAACAAGAAGACGAGCACCGCCTGCGGGATCGCATCGGGCGTGACCACGACTGACACTGGCCAAGTTCGCTTTGGTTCATTGGAGTACAAAATTCGGCGGCCTGTCCTCCAACCCGGGGACAGGCCACCGCTGCGCAGGACCGACGCAATACACGGCCCGCTGCACGACCATCCCGGCACAAAGGGACGGCTGTGCTGCCCGGTCAGCTGCTAACAATACCGCCCTTACCGGCGGCACCTTGCCTTCCTGACGGCAAACTGAAGCACGAAATGCTCGAACGTCAGGAAACCCTCAGGTCCGCCCCCGATGTTGATGACAGCAGACGCAAAAGGAGACCCTGCCATGCGAAAGACCCTGACCTTTCTTGTCACCACCTCGGCCCTGACCGCCGCTATCGGCGTCCCGGCCTGGAGCGCGATCCACGCTCCGGCCAACGGCGTCCTTGGTTCGATTTCCACGCTCTTCGAAGAGGACGCGCACCCCCTGCACCTGCTGCGTATCAGCGGCGATGACGATGATGATCACCGCCAAGGCACGCGGCGTGGGCACGACGACGACGATGATGATGACGATTGCGACGATGAGGATGACGATGAGGATGACGGGTGCCGCGATGCTGGCCGCAATCCGGCCCCTGCCGGTGCGGTCGCACCGCCTGCGAACGGGCTGTTCGGCAATGGCGCCCCACCCAAGGTTCAGATGAACTGAAAGATGGCTCAAGCGCGGCGCGGATGCCTGCGCCGCTCCCTCTGCCTTCCCTCACTTTCGGAGTTTCCCTGCAATGAAAACCCTTCTCGCGACGCTTGCCGTCACCACCGCGTTGACGCTCCCCGGTCTTGCCATGGCGCGGCCCGTGACGCTTACCACGACAATGAACGCCTACGGCGGCGATGGCGCCTATCTTGCTCTCTATGTCACCGACCCTGCCGGAACCTATGTCGGCAGCCTCTGGATGGCCGGTGGAAAATCCAAATACTACAAGCACCTGAC
Organism: Pacificoceanicola niger; assembly: GCF_048553275.1. Lineage (NCBI taxonomy): Bacteria > Pseudomonadati > Pseudomonadota > Alphaproteobacteria > Rhodobacterales > Roseobacteraceae > Pacificoceanicola > Pacificoceanicola niger. The sequence continues at coordinate 158,501 of NZ_JBLZMW010000011.1, read as the reverse complement.
CGACTGGTACCGCGCCACGGGCGGCGACACGGCACAGATCAACGGCATCACCGGAGCGAGCGTGGGCGCGGGCCGTTCGCTCACGATCACGCTTGATCTGGCGGATGCGCTTTTTGACGCGGGATACACGCTGCATGTCGACGCCGCTGTCGAAGACATGCGCGACAGCCCGAACGAGATCGCGGTGCCACTGACAACCCAAGGGGCCGGGACCCCGGTGCGCGGTCGCCGCTACATCGCGAGCTTTGCCTACGACATGTAAGGAGGCACAGGGCATGATCCGTGCATTTCACCGCTGGCCCGGCCTGCTGGCCCTCGCGCTGCTGACAGTGTTGTCGCTGAGCGGCGCGGCGCTGTCGGTCTTTCCCGCAGCCGAGCGCCTGACCGCGCCGCAGGCAGAGGCCGACCTGTCGGTCGCGCGTCTGGCAGACCGCATCCAGAGCGTCTATCCAGGCGTCGAACAAATCCGCCGCGCACCGTCGGGTCGGATCGTGGCCTATTGGTTCGATCAGGACACGCCCGGCGCCGCCGTGATCGACCCGGCCACCGGCGCGGGTGTCGCCTCTGCCGATCCCAATCAAGTCCAACGCTGGCTGACGCGCTTGCATCGCTCACTGTTTCTCGGAGATGGCGGGCGTCTCGCCATGGCCGCCGGGGCCGCCGCGATGCTGCTCCTGACCTTCACCGGCACGGCCCTGGTCCTGCGGCGGGTCGGCGGATGGCGGCAGTGGTTCGCGCGCCTGCGCGGGCCTCTCGCGGGCCGCATCCACGTTGAAATCGCCCGGATCACCGTGATCGGCCTTGCCTTGTCGTCCGCCACGGCCCTGTGGATGACTGCATCGACCTTCGATCTGCTCCCGGATGGCGGCGCCTCGTCCGCGTTTCCAACCGAAGTCAGCGGGCAGACCGGCGCCGCACCCGGTCAAATCGCCCTCCTGCAACAGACGCCCGTCGCGGAGCTTCGCACACTGAATTTCCCCTACCCCGGAGACGCCTCGGACGTTTTCACGCTGACAACCGATCGCGGGACCGGATACCTTGACCAAGGCACCGGCGCGCAGTTGGCTTGGGCCGATCAGACCGGATGGCAGCGCGTTTCGGAAACCATCTACATGCTCCACACCGGACAGGGCGCCGCCGCGCTCGGTCTTCTGCTCGGGCTTATGGCGCTCGGCATACCGGCGATGGGCGCAACCGGCGTGCTGATCTGGTACGCAGGACAGCGCAATCGGCCCCGCATTCCCGGCAACCAACCTGCAGCGCGCGCCGAGACAATCGTGCTCGTCGGCAGCGAGACCGGCAGCACCTGGGGTTTTGCCGCCACGCTGCATGCGGCTCTGACACAGGCGGGGCACAGGGTGCATGTCGGCGCAATGTCGGGCTTTGCGCCGCACCGCTACACGCGGGCCAGACAAGTCCTGGTGCTGGCCGCGACCTACGGTGACGGCGCGGCCCCCGCCTCGGCCAAGGGGTTTCTCGAACTACTGTCAGAACGCGCGCCCCTCCCGGAAGCACGGCTTGCTGTCCTGGGCTTTGGCGATCGCAGCTTCCCGGCCTATTGCGCTTTTGCCAAAGCCGTGGACCAGACTGCCAGGGAGAAAGGCTGGCCCGCACTTCTGCCCTTCGATACGGTTGACCGCCAGTCGCCACAGGATTTTGCCCGCTGGGGCCGGGCGCTGGGTCAGGCCCTCGACCTTGATCTCGACCTGTCACACCGGCCGGTTCTTCCGGCGACACAGGCGCTCACTCTTCTGTCACGGCGCGACTACGGCGCAGAGGTGCAGGCCCCGACCGCGATCCTGCGTTTTGCCTTGCCGAAGGTTACGCGATGGCAACGCCTGACGGGGACCGGATTTGCCCGATTCAAAGCCGGCGATCTGATCGGTATCCTGCCAAACGGCAGCCCTGTGGCGCGCCTGTATTCCCTCGCCTCCGCCCGCCGCGACGGCTTTTTGGAAATCGTCGTAAGACGGCAACCCGGCGGACTTGCCTCGTGCCAACTGACCGCGCTGGCCCCGGGCGATACCGTCACCGCCTTCCTCCGCAGCAATCCCGGGTTCCGGCCCGGACGCGGCCGCGCCCCGCTGATCCTGATCGGAGCCGGGACCGGGATCGCCCCCCTCGCCGGCTTTATCCGCCGCAACAGCAGCAGACGACCGATCCATCTCTTTTTCGGGATGCGCGACCCGGAAAGTGATTTCTTCTACGACACGGAGATGCCGGACTGGCGGGCGGACGGAAAACTGACCCGCCTTGTCACCGCCGTGTCACGCGCGTCCCGGCCGCATTATGTGCAGGACGCGCTGCGGGGTGACGCGGCACAGGTTGCACAGCTGATCCGAGACGGCGCCCGCGTCATGGTCTGCGGGGGCCGTGATATGGCTGCGGGGGTGAGCGAAGCGCTGGCCGAGATTCTCGCTCCGACCGGGCTGACACCCGCAACGTTGAAAGCCGAGGGACGTTATGTCGAAGATGTCTACTGAGTCAAAGCGCTTCGCGCTGAACGGGCCAACGATGGGCACGCGCTGGTCGGCGCTCTTTTTCGCCGCGCCGGATTGGGACCCGGACCCGCTGCGCAAAGCCTTGCAATGCGCCGTCGAAGAGATCGATGCGCAAATGTCCACCTGGCGCGAAGACAGCGATCTGATGCGGATCAACGCGGCGCCGCTGGATGTCTGGATCGCGGTTCCGGCGCAGATGCAGGAGGTTCTGCGCCTCGGACTGGAGATCGGCCGCGCCTCGGGCGGCGCCTTCGACATCGGCATGGGCGACGCGGTGACGGCCTGGGGATTTGGACCAACAGGCGCGGCACAAGAGGCCATTCGCACGGCCATGAGCGCCGCCCGCGTGCCCGCCTTCAAGGCGCTTGAGCTTGGCGACCGCCGGGTCCGCAAATCCGCGCCAATCACGCTCGATCTGAATGGCATTGCCAAAGGATATGGCGTGGACCGGCTGGCCGAGACACTGCAGACCTTCGGGATCGCTGACGGGCTTGTCGGGATTGATGGCGAAATGCGCGCCTTTGGTCTGCGCCCCGATGGCGACGCCTGGACCATCGCGGTGGAAGCGCCGGACCCGGACCGCCGGACGCCGCAGGCCATCCTCGCGCTCGAAAATGCCGCCGTGGCGACTTCGGGCGATTACCGTCATTGGGTTGAGGTTCAGGGACGGCGCCTGGCGCACACCATGGACCCAAGGCGCGGCGCGCCGCTGATCGCCGCCCCCGCCTCCGTGACCGTTGTGGCCCGCACCTGCGCGCAGGCCGACGCCTGGGCCAGCGCCCTCATGGTGCTCGGGGCACAGCAAGGCGCTGACCTCGCGGCGCAGCGTGGGCTGGACGTTCTGTTTCTTCTGCGGGACAGGGCAGGCCAGATCTCGGAGTTCGGTGTCGGGCCCCTGTTTGGCGATGACAGCACCGCGTCGGAGCCCGTGACCAAAACCTGAGGCCCATGCCGGGCGCACTCAGGCGATCACCTGTTCTTCAAACCTCCCGCTCCAGCCCGTCCAGTTGAACAAGCCCTGCATCGCCAAGCCCGACCGTCGCGATGGACCGGGGCCGGAGCGCGGCGCTCTGATCGCTCACCCGAAGCGTGCCGCCTTTACCGTCCAGATCGCACACCCGCAATACCGGCATGTCGCGCTCCTCCGCCATCTTGAGCGTCGAGACATGTGCCGTCTCCGCCCTCACGGGCATCCATTGCCCACGGGGTCCGGCAGTGCCAACGCGGGCGACATGGGGCGTGACCACAAGCGGCTTGTTCAGCGTATCGGCCAGCGCCACGGCGTCCTTGCGGCTCACCTGCGTCCCGGCGCGGATCCAGATGGTAAAGGCCTGCTCCCCCTGATCCATATAGCGATAGCGTGCGCCCGGCTCGATCGGGATCGGGTCGTGATGGGCAAAGACCGGCGCACGCACGGCGGTCATGTAGACCGTGCCGTCCTTGCCCGCGAAGGAATACTTGGAATCGTTGATCAACGCGACTTCGCGCTGCGGCCCGGTGGCGCGGATCCAGCGCAACGCGGGCACTTCGCGCCCGTCCATTGGACGCGCAGCCCAGCCGCCCGGCACCTCGCATTCCATCGTATCGGCCGCGAGCGGATAGGCCAGCCGCAACAGCGTGTGCTGCTCGCGCCAGTCCAGATGAACCCGAAGCTCCACCGGCAGGCTGCCATCCGCGGGCAGGACGATGCTCGTGGTCATTCGAGACGCGCCTGCGCTGCAGGTCACTTCGATGACCTTGCGCACCGGGCCATCCTCGATAAGGCAGATACGCTCCAGCGCCATGGCCTCTCCCGTCAGCCCGAAGGATTTCCCACCGTGGCCCCATGTGTCCGACAGGTCCTCCACGAGGATCGCGCGATGCCCGGGCGCTGTGAAAATCTCCTGTCCCGCGCAATCTCGCAGCGAGGCAATTGCCCCGTTGTCGTCGATCTCCAGAGCGTAACCATCGGTTGCAAAGTGCCGCTGCTGCACCGGCTGGCCAAAGCCGACAGGCGGCGCCTGAACCCCGCGCTCATCAACTGCAAAGCGCAGCATACGCCAGCCGTAGGCGGGGATTTCGAGCGGAAAGGCAATGCGCTGCAGGCCGGTCGTCTTGCCATGCGGATCGGCGTATTGAAACGGAACGGCGGTGCCCTCTTCGTCCACGACAATACGTTTCGAAACGATATCCTTGTCCACCCACGGCTCTGCCTCCATCAGACAGCGCGCGTCCTGCCCATTGGTATTGACCAGCAGCATGGTCGCATCTTCGGGATATGGCGACGGGGCGATTGTCCGGGCCAGATGCCGGATTGCGGCGTTGAGTTCCAGCTCGGCACCATGGATCACCCCGCCCAGCTCGCGCTCGGAATCGATGCAGGCGGATTCGAGGCTGGTTCCGCCAAGCGTGTCGTGGAACTGGTTGAACAGCAGCACACGCCAAAGCTGCTCGAAGCGCGCGCGCGGATAGGGAACGCCGACCTCGCGCGTGGCCAGCGTGGCCGCCGCCTCGGCTTGTTCCAGCAGGCTTTCCGCCTTGCGATTCAGCGTCTTGAGCGCCGAGGCGACGGCATAGCAGCCAACCGCATGGAATTGCAGCTCATCGTTGAAGACCGGCCAATCGCCCCCCTCCACCTCATCGAAAAAGCGTTCCGGATCCGAAAACGTCAGCCGTTCGCCCGCCGTGATCCGGCGTTCGATCTCGTCGATGTTGGCCTTCGTCGGCGCGCCGCCGTGGTTGCCGACACCGTAGAAACACATGAAAGGATGCCCCGCCGTGCGAATTTTTTCGTAGTGCAGATCGGTTTTTTCCGGCAGCGGCATTTCCCGCTTCGAGGTGTTGTAGGCCCCCTGAATACGGAAGGCCGTCACCTCCGAGCCATCCGGAGACTGCCAGCGGAAAATCTCGCCCGGCAGATCCAATTCGGAGGCATTGGGGCGCATGAAGGTATAGCTGGTCGATCCGGTGTGGCGCAGCAGCATGGGAAAGGTGCCGGGGTGTCCAAAGCTGTCGACATTGTAGCCGGTGGGCACCTCGATGCCGAATTTCTGCCGGAAATAGCGTTTGCCATAGAGCGCCTGCCGGATGACGCTTTCGCCCGACGGCACGTTGCAATCGGGCTGAATCCACCAGCCATTCACCACGATCCAGCGACGCGCGGCGATGTAATGGCGGATGCGCGCGAACAACTCCGGGTCCATCTCCTCGATCCAGGCATAGATATGCGCCTCGCCCTTGGAAAAGATGAAACCCTCCCCCTCTTCCAGCCGGTCTATCGCGGCCCAGCAGGTTCCGATCGCTTCCGCGCAGCCCTCCTGCCAACGCCAGAGCCAGACAGGATCAAGGTGGGCATTGCCGATCATATGCAGCATGGGCTGCGTGGGTGTCTCTGCGTCTTTCATGTCGGCCCCTCCCAAGGCGTTATGACAATCTCGTGGCGGCCCGACCCAAGCGTGAAACGGCAGCCTGAGCCATGCGCCTCGGGTTTGGTGCCAAGGACCTTGACCGAACTTGCGGGCTGGGCCAGTTCGGCGGTTCCGGTGCAATTGGGCGGGATCTCCACCGTCCAGCGGACGGCCTCCCCGTCGATGTCCCATGCGCTGCGATAGGTGCCGGTGGGGGCGGTGTACTGCGCGCGGACCGGGGCGACACGCCGATCGAACAACGGGCGCAGCCGCGCCGCCCGGAACCCGGGTGCCGCCTCGTCCCAGTCGAGCCCGGCCATCCGCGCATAAAGCCATTCCCCGACGCTGCCATAGGCATAGTGGTTGAACGAGTTCATATTGGCGCTCTGGAACCCCTGCTCCGGGGTCCACCCGTCCCAACGCTCCCAGATCGTCGTGGCGCCATGGCGAATGCTGAAGCCCCAACTGGGGTAGGTTTCCTTGAGCAGCAGGCGGTAAGCGTACTCTGCCGCGCCATTGTCCGCGAGCACCCGGCACAAATGTCTGACCCCGAGAAATCCTGTCTGCAGGTGCCCATCCGCCGAATCGAGCGTGCGCAGCAGGTGATCACGCGCGGCATGGCGCAGCGCCGGGGGCAGCAGGTCGAAATCCAGGGCCAGTAGATAGGCCGTCTGCGTGTCGCCCGTGATCCGGCCATCCCCCGCGACGAAGGCGTCAAGGAAAGCGGCGCGCACGCGGGCGGCGGTGTCGCGGTGCTGGCGGGCCTCGGCCTGCCGCCCCAGCGTCTGCGCCATGCGCGCCAGGAGATCCGCCACATGCGCCCAATACGCCGTGGCAACCATCGTGCGATCCGAGGCCGGGCCAACGTTGAGCCAGTCGCCGTAATTGTTGTGAACGCGATTGACCCGCAGAAACGTCGGGTTGGCCTCGGCGATATAGGTGGCCCATCGGCTAAGCGCGGGCCATGCCTGTTCCAGAAGCTCCAGATCACCATGACGCAGCCAATGCTGCCAGCACATGATGACCGGCCCATCGCCCCAGCCCGGCGCGCCGGGCTGCCCGGTCAGCCGGTAGGGGTTGAGCGGTTTCGATGGCGCGACATCCGTGAACGCACCGTCAGCCAACTGCGCATCGAGAATATCGTCGAGCCACTTTGCAAAAAAGCCGCTGGTGTCCATGACGAACCCTGCCGTGCGCCAGAAAACCTGCGCATCCGCGCTCCAGCCATAGCGCTCGTCCCGCTGCGGGCAATCGGTCGGCACCGACAGAAAATTGCCCCGCTGGCTCCACGCGATGTTCGACAGAAGCTGATTGACCAACGGGCTGCCGGTCTCGATCGCGCCGGTCGTCTCAAGGTCCGACTGGATCGCGATCGCGGTCAGCCGCACGTCCTCAGGCGACAGGCCCACCGGCAGCGAGAGCGCGGCAAAGCGAAAGCCGTGAAAGGTAAAGCTCGGCTTGACCGTCTCGCGCGCCGCCCCCTTGGCGGTATAGTGGTCGGTGCACACCGCGTGCCGCAAGTTTGCGGTATAAAGGCCGCCATCCGCATCGAGGATTTCCGCATGGCGCAGCGTGAACCGATCCCCGGCCTGCGCGCCCCGGATCTCCATTTCCACATAGCCGGCGATGTTCTGCCCGAAGTCAAAGATCCATTCGCCGCCGCGCGCATGCATGCACTGGCCTTCGAGGCGCACCGTTTCCCGCACTGGAGGGGACTTCATGGCCGTCAGGGCCGGCGCCGCCGGGTCCGGCTCATAGACCTCCACCGGCTGCCATCCGCTGTCGTCGAAGCCGGGGCTGGCCCAGCCGTACTGCTCCAGAAGGGCATCGTAATGTTCGCCCATCAGGAAATCGCTGTAGCGGATCGGGCCCTGCGCGGTGCGCCAATGCGCGTCCGTCACGATGCGATCACGCCGCCCATCTGCATAGTCAACGTGGATCTGGCAAAGCAAACCCGGCCGCCCGCCGTAGTGGTTTCCGGCGCGGCGCTGATTGTGGCCGACACGGCCCGAATACCACCCTTCCCCAAGGATTGCGCCAATCGCATTCGCGCCGGGCTGCATCAGGTCGGTGACGTCATGCGCTTGATACAGCGCGCGCTGGTGATAATCGGTCCAGCCCGGTGCCATGACCTCATCCCCGACGCGCTGCCCGTTGAGGTGCAATTCGTACAGGCCCAGAGCCGAGACATAGGCCGTCGCCCGCACCGGCGCGGCCTCCAGCGTGAACTCGCGGCGCAGATAATCGGCGGGCCGCGCCTGCCACGGGTTGTCATAGAGATTGTCCGACGGCGTCTCCCGCCCGGCGGGCAGAACAAAATAGCGCGCAATCCATTGCGCCGACCAGTCTTCGGCATGCAGCAATCCGGTCATCACCGGCGCCGGATCGGCCCAGTCCGAGACCGCACCATCCGCGCGCCGCACCCGGACCGACCACCAGAACCGCAGGTCCGATGTCAACGGCGCCTCGCCCCATCGGATCCACTGCGTCTCATCGCGCGCCGTCCAGCCGCTCTGCCACAGATCGCCCTGCCCCTTTGCCACCGCTGCCCGGTCGCGCCCGGCACAGATGTCATACCCGGCCTGATCCCCGACGCCCTCCAAAGCCCAGGAAAACCGGGGGCGCGCCGTGGTCAGCCCGCAAGGGGCGGCCAGATAGTCGCAGCGCAGACGTGTCGGCGTCAGTGTAGTCATTGGATCACAATTCAATTGCCCGATCGCGGGCGTTGCGGACGTGGGTTTCGATGGCAAGGATTGCCGCTGCGGCATCCCTTGCCTTGAGCGCCGCAATCACCGCGAGATGATCGGCAAAGGCCGACGGCAGCGTCAGCCTAGTCAGGCGAATGCGATCCAGCTTGATCAGGCGAATGCGGATGGTGTTGACGTTGTATGCCTGGATCATCAGGTCGTTGCCCGTATCGGTAATGAGCCTGTCATGGAACGCGCTGTCCACATCCTGCCCCGCATCGAAAAAGGCCGGCGGCGGATCGCCAAGCGCGGTCAGCTGGTCCAGGATCTCGCGATGCCTGCGCTCTTCAGCCTCCAGCACCGCATCCGGCATCTTGCGAATGGCAGAAAGCACCGCCTCGCGCTCCAGCGCCATGCGCATCTGAAAGGCATCACGAATCATCGGCAGGTCGATGCTGGTGATCTGTATCCCGCGCTTTGGCATGACGTGCAGCAGCCCTTCTGCCTCCAGCCGTGGCAACAGCTCGCGCAGAGCCCCCACCGACATGTCCAGAAGCGCGACCAGCTCTTTCTGCGAGACCACCTGACCGGGCCGCAACCGCCCCTGCAGCAACGCTTGCTTGAAACGGTCATAGGCCGCTTTCTTGAGCGGCGTTTCGGCAGGCGTCAGGGCGGTGCGGTCGGCGGCGGCGGTCATAGGGTTCTCCGGTCTCGTGGCGGTCAGGCTGCGGTGTCCGGAGCGTATCCGGTTTCCGCCAGCGCGGCGAGAACCCGTGTCTCCACGGCCTCCGGAAGCGATCCGAGCGGCGGCACTGCCCGTGTCCAGCCGGGCTCTCCAGTCTCCCGCGCGAGCATCGCCTTGATCACGGGCAGGCCGCCATTGCCGTCCACGGCCTCGATCCGGCGCGCCGCATACGCGCGCAATGTCGCGGTATCCGCGCCATCCGGAGCCGCCAGAACCTGCACCGCGTCGGCGGCAAAGAGGTTTGGCATTCCGCCAATCATGCCCGCGCCCCCCTTCAGCCGCAACGGCGGCATCACCCGGTCGTCCCCGGTAAAGATGGCAAGTTCCGGAAAGGCCTCGATCAGCGCCAGACCGTTCTGCAGATCCCCGGTGGAATCCTTGACCCCGGCAATCCGCGCGCCAAATCGCGCCAGCAGCGCGGAGATCAACGACGGCGTATAGGCGATACGCGAAAACTGCGGGATATTGTAGAGCAGCAGGTCGAGCCCGGTCGATCCGGCGCGCGCCAGAAGCGCCTCGAAAAAGGCGACAATCCCCGCGTCGCCGGGGGCTGAATAGAAGAAAGGCGGCAAGACCAGCGCGGCACGACAGCCGGCGCGCTCGATTGCACCCAGCATGTCGGCCGCTTCAGAAAGAACCGGCGTCATGATCGCCGGTATCAGGCGATCCGCTGGCACCCCCGCCCTGATCAGCCCGTCCAGCGCCGCAATCTTCTGCGCCGAGGAAAACGACGCCCCCTCCCCGGTGGTGCCAAAGACTGACACGTACCTGCATCCCGCCGCCATCACCCGCTGGCAATGCCGGGCCAGCAAATCCACATCGATCTGGTAATTCGCGTCTACCGGCGTCACCGCCGCGCAGACGATTCCGCTCATGTCGGCCTTGCCCGTCATGGTGTCCTCCCCATGTGCAACAACTGATACAATCAGATGTGCAATCAAATATACCATTAGTGTTTACATTAGAAACCAGTTCATGCAAGGTCGTTCTGTCAAATCGGTCCGTCAGGTATGGGAGTGCCGCACGTCGCACCGGTTTCGCAGACATTCTTTTGGAGGGAGGAGCCCCATGAACACCTATAGATTTAAGACACTCGCCTTGTCTGCCGTGTCCGCCGTCGCGCTCAGCGCAGGCGTGGCGCTGGCACAAGACCCGATCGAGGTGAAGTTCACCACCGTGTCGGTGCCGACGGATCTGCACACACAGGCCATGGGCGTCTTCAAGGAGACACTGGAATCGCTGGAGCCGGACAGCTTCGACATCCAGCTCTACGATTCCGGCTCGCTCTTTGGCCAAAACGGCGATCTCGACGCGCTCCAGCGCGGCAATGCCGAGATGGCCTATGTCTCGTTCCAGCTGATTGCCGATGCGATCCCGCAGTTCGGCCTGTTGACTGCGGGCTACCTGTTCCAGAACGCCGATCACTACCGCGCCTTCATGCAGAGCGACATCGGCGCCGAGTTCAAACAAACCGTCCGCGACGAGATGGGCATCGAGCTGCTGTCGGTCTGCTATCTCGGGACACGTCAGCTCAACCTGCGCAGCGCCATGGACGTGCAGACGCCCGAGGATCTCGCCGGCCTGAAGCTGCGCATGCCTGGCTCCGACGCCTGGCTGTTCCTTGGCAAGGCGCTTGGTGCAAACCCGACGCCGCTGCCCTTCTCGGAGGTCTATCTCGGCCTGCAGACCGGAACCGTCGATGCACAGGACAACCCCCTGCCAACCGTCGAGGCGGCAAAGTTCTACGAGGTGACGCAGCAGATCACCCTGACCAGCCACCTGGTCGACGGGCTGCCGATGGTGGTCAATTCACAGACCTGGGAGCAGCTGGACGAAAGCCAGCAGACCCATATGGTCGAGGCCGCTCAGGCCGCCTGTGACTGGAACAACACGCGCCGCTATGCCGAGGAAGACCGACTTGTCGCCTTCTTCGAGGAGCAGGGCCTGACGGTCACGACGCCGGACCTGGACGCCTTCCGCAACCATGTGCAGGAGACCTACATGAACTCCGATCGCGCGGCGGACTGGCCCGAGGGCTGGGTCGAGAAGATCAACGCACTGGCCGGAAACTGATACCGCATGGCTGACACAGCCAACACCGGACTGGCCAGGGCAGTGTCCTGGCTGAAGCGGGGCGCCGACACCGTCGGCGTCCTGCTCTTCCTCGCGGCCTTCTGCGGTTTCATCGCGCAGGTCTTCTGGCGCTACGTGCTGAACGATCCGCTGGCCTGGACCGAGGAATTCGTGATGATCTGCTTCATCTGGACCGTGTTCTGGGCCGCCGCCTTCATGGTGCCGGTGCGCGATCACGTGTCCTTCGACGTGGTCTATGACGTGGTCAGCCCGCAGACCCGGCGCGGCTTTTGCATGGTGACCCTCGCGGCCATCGTCGTCGCCTTCGTCTGGCTGGTGCCCTACACGTGGGACTATCTCGACTTCCTGACCCGCAAGAAATCACCGGTCCTGCGCATTCAGATGCACTGGATCTACGGCTGCTACATCCTGTTCGTGACCGCCTTCGCCGTCCAGTCCGCGTGGCGGCTGGCCGAATTGTTCCGCCCGAACTGGCGCGACCAGATCTGAGAACAGAAAGACCACCATGTTCGTCACCATCGCGCTTCCGCTGATGATCGTCATCCTCGTCGGCACCACTGTCATGGGCATGCCGCTTGGCATCTCGATGATCGTCTCGTCGATCTTCTACCTGATCCTGAGCGGACGGGATGTGGGACTTGCGGCGGAAATGGTGCTCAACGGCGTGTTCGGCAATTTCGTCGCGCTCGCCGTGCCGCTGTTCATCTTTGCCGCCAACATCATGAATGCCTCGCAGATCTCCGACCGGCTGCTCAAATTCGCGCTGGCGATGGTCGGGCGGCTACCCGGAGGCCTGGCACAGGTGAACATCTTCACCAGCCTGCTGTTCTCGGGGATGAGCGGCAGTGCCGTGTCGGACGTGGCCGGCGTGGGCAAGATCCTGACCAACATGATGATCGAGGGCGACCGCTATCCGCGCGGCTTTGCCGGGGCCGTGACCGCCACCTCCTCCGTCGTCGGACCGATCTTTCCTCCGTCGATCCCGATGGTGTTCTATGCGCTGATCTCGTCGACCTCCGTCGGGGCGCTGTTCCTCGGCGGGGTCGTCCCGGCGCTGATGGTCGTCGTGACGCTGGGCATCGTGGTCGGCGTGGTGGCAAAAAAGCGCGGTTTTCCCGTCGAAGAGGCCATCCCGTTCCGCGCGATCCCGATGATCGTGCTACGCGCCCTGCCGCCGTTGATGATGCCCGTCATCTTGCTCGGCGGCATTTACTCCGGCGCCTTCACCCCAACCGAGGCCGCCGCCGTTTCGGCCTTCTACGCGCTGCTTCTGGCGATCTTTGCCTACCGGTCGCTGACGCTGCGCTCGTTCATCGAGGTGGTGCTCGCCACGGTGCGCACCACGGCCGTTGTCACCATCGTGCTCTGCGGTGCGTTCATCTTCAACTATGTCGTCACCGTCGAACGCATCCCGCAGGCGGTTTTCCTGTTCTTCGACCAGTTCGAGCTGAACGTGGTGCTGTTCTTCTTGATGATCAACGTGCTCTACCTGCTGCTTGGGTGCTTTCTCGATGTCTCGACGATCATGCTTGTGATCACGCCGCTGTTCATCCCGACAGCCGCCGCGCTCGGCATTGACCTGCATCACTTTGGCATCGTGATCGTCTTCAACATGATGATTGGCCTGATCACGCCGCCCTATGGCATCCTGCTGTTCATCATCAAGGCGCTGAACGGCATTCCGCTGGGTGAGATGATCCGCGAGATCTGGCTGTTCATCGGCGTACTGGTCACCCTCCTGATGGTCATAACCTTCATACCGTCGCTAAGCCTGTGGCTGCCGCGCTTTGCGGGCCTGCTGAATTGAGCCCTCAGCGCGCCCCGGCCCCCAGCCTGCGCGAGATATCCGCTCCGAGCGCCACGAGCTTGTCGCGGCATTCATCTGCCGTAGCGATGGTCGTGCCGGTCAGGCGGTGAATGAAGGGGATGGTGATCGCCGCTGTGACCTTGCCGGAGAAATCGAACACGGGGACCGAAATGTTCTGCACGCCCGCGATGGTCAGCGAGGGCGACTCGCAGTAGCCCTTTTCGCGCACCGCTGGCAGATCCCGGACGAACGACTCGTACTTTTCCACCGGCTCGCGCCCGGTCTCCGTGAAAAGGGCCTCCAACGCCCCGGGATCTTTCCACGCAGCCAGCACGCGGCCCGACGCGGTGTCGAAGATCGGGATATGCGCTCCGAGCCGGACGGCGGTTATGTTGTTGTCCGGGCAATCGACCTGCGCGATGACCAGCACGCGACCCGAATGGATGATGCCGAGGTGCATCGATTGGTTCACCTGGTCCGCGAGCCGCTGCATGGCATCCCCCGCAATCGAGGTCAGACGCCGGATCGGCGGATGGCGATGCGCCACCTCGAACATCTTGGTCGTCAGGTGATAGCGGTCATCCTCGTCGTTCAACTCGACATAGCCACGCTGGCGCAGCACCATCAGCATCCTAAAAATCTCGGAGGTGGTGCGGCCAAGCTGCTTGGCGATGTCCACCTGCGTCCGCCCGTCCGCCTCGGAGGCAAGAAGTTCAAGGATATCCAGCCCCTTGGACAGCGCGGGAGCGCGGTACTTCTCGTCGTCTGTCTGGTCTTCGGTGTTGGTGCTCATCGGATCCCCGGACTGTGGCCTGCCGTTGCGGTCCGGCGTTTATAGGCGCTGTGCCCGGGGGCTGACAACAACGCTCCGCATGATGTCATTAAATATAAAATCTTCTTTTACTTGTGAATAGCGCGCGCTATTCTGATGCAAAGAGGAGGAAAAATTGTCCCAAACCTGTGTACTCAAGGGCATGACGTGGTCCGACCCGCGCGGCTATGATCCGCTCGTCGCCGCAAGCGCCGCCTTTCAAAAGCGCCATCCGTCCGTCACCATCACTTGGGACAAACGCTCGCTTCAGGGGTTTGAAAGCACGCCGGTGGAAGAGCTCGCCCAAGCCTACGATCTGATGATCATCGACCATCCGCACGTGGGCGACGTTGTCGCGGACGGCTGCCTGCTGCCCATCGACACCCATGCCGCCCCCGCCGCCCTGGCAAGGCTTGCGGCGGAGACGGTGGGAAAAAGCTACCACAGCTACTTCTATGCCGGGCATCAATGGGCGCTCCCGGTCGATGCCGCCTGTCAGGTACAGGCGATCCGCCCCGACCTGCGCCCCGCGCCTGCCGCGCGGCTTGCCGAGGTGATGCGCGAAGCGCAGGACGGCCGCGTCCTCTGGCCCCTCCGGCCACCGCATGTGCTCATGTCCTTCTTCACCTTGATCGCCAATACCGGCAGCGCCTTTCCCGTGACCCGCGATCTGCCGCTTGATCGGGGCGCGGCCAAACGGATCCTTGACGTGATGCAGGCGCTGGCGGATCTGGTCGATCCGGCCTGCCACGGCATGGATCCGATTGCCGCGCTCGATGCGCTGGCCGAAGGCGATCGCTTTGCGCTGATCCCCTTGACCTATCTCTACGCGCCCTACGCGAAGAACGGATACCGCCCGCATATGATCGCCTATCACGACATCCCGGCAGAAGGCATGTCCGGCCCGCTCGGCTCCGCGCTTGGCGGCACCGGGCTTGCGGTTTCCGCACGGACAAAACACCCGGAGATCTGCACTGAATTCGCGCTTTGGGTCGCGTCAGCAGAGGTCCAGCGCGGTCTCTACACCGCCAACAACGGCCAGCCCGGCAACGCCGTCGCCTGGGCGGATCAGCAGGTCAACACCCCGGTTGGCAACGCCTATCACCAGACCCGGATGAGCCATGAGGCCGCCTGGCTCCGGCCCCGCCACAAGGGCTACATGGGGTTTCAGGAGGAGGCCTCACACATCCTGCTCGACGCGCTCACCGGCAAGACGACGCAGGACGCCGCGCTCGACGCCCTGCAAACCCGCTTCAGCGAAAGTTTCGACGCATGACCGAGATACTGCCCCTGGACGGGCTGAAAGTCCTTGATTTCTCGCAATTCCTCGCCGGCCCCTACTGCGCGCTGAAGCTCGCCGACATGGGCGCGGATGTGGTCAAGGTCGAGCGCAGCGGCATGGGCGACCTGTCGCGTTATCTCTACCTGACGGATACGAAGATCGGCGGCGAAAGCACCATCTTCCACGCCATCAACCGCAACAAGCGCTCGCTGGCGGTCGATCTGAAATCCGACGCCGACCGGGAGAAACTCTGGACGCTGGTGCGCGAGGCGGACGTCGTCTTGCAGAACTTCCGCCCCGGCGTGATGGAACGGCTGGGTTTTGGCTATGATGCGGTGAAAGCGGTCAATCCCACCGTCGTCTATGGCACCGTGACCGGCTATGGCTCGGACGGGCCTTGGGTCGATCTGCCGGGGCAGGATCTGCTGGCGCAGGCGCGGTCCGGCGTGATGTGGCTGTCGGGCGCGCGCGACGACGGGCCGGTGGCCATGGGCCTGCCGATTGCCGATGTGCTGGCCGGGGCGTCACTCACGCAAGGTGTGCTCGCCCTGCTCTACAGGCGCGCGACCAAGGGGATCGGCGGCCGGATAGAAACCTCCCTGATCGAGGTGCTGGCCGATCTGCAATTCGAATTGCTGACCACCTGGCTGAACGACGGCCACCGCACGCCGACGCGCTCAGTCAACAACCCCGCCCACGCCTACCTCGCCGCGCCGTATGGCGTTTACGAGACTCAGGACGGGCATCTGGCGATTGCCATGGGCAAGCTGGACCTGCTGGCGCAGATCACCGGGCTGGACCCGGAGATCGCCGCGCGGGATGCCTTTGCCGAGCGTGACGCAATCAAGGCCGGACTGGCGACGCGGCTCAAGACCGCAAGCACCTCGCATTGGATGGAGCAGTTCATCAAGGCCGATATCTGGGCCGCTCCGGTGATGGACTGGGACGGGGTCATCGACAGCGGCGTGCTGCAGACGCTTGACATGGTACAACAGATCTCGCGCGGGGAGGTCTCCATGCAGACCACCCGCCTGCCGATCCGCATCGACGGCACACGCCCCGCCTCGACCACCGCCGCGCCGGAACTCGGGGATGCGAAC
Organism: Pacificoceanicola niger; assembly: GCF_048553275.1. NCBI lineage: Bacteria > Pseudomonadati > Pseudomonadota > Alphaproteobacteria > Rhodobacterales > Roseobacteraceae > Pacificoceanicola > Pacificoceanicola niger. Next base: position 142,088 of record NZ_JBLZMW010000011.1, on the reverse strand, counting down.
GGGTTGTTGGAGACCGGATGGTGAAGACTGTGATCAAAGGGCGCCAAGGCCCGCGCCCTTTGCCATGACGCAAAGCCTAGCTCTGCGGTGAGAGTCCAACTCGATCTTGGATCCGTGTATGCGAGGGGATATGACTCGCAGACGGGATTTGAGCAAGGCTGGCGATCGGCTGGTCGCATGTCGGGAGGACGCCCAATGGACAATCTTGCAACCGGACAGTGTCTTTGTGGTTCTGTAACGTTCCGGATATCGGGCCCGTTTGAGGGGTTCTTTCTGTGTCACTGCACCCGCTGCCGCAAGGACAGCGGGTCCGCCCACTCCGCAAACCTGTTTTCCTCCAAGGCGACGATCGAATGGCTTTCGGGAGAGAAAAACATCAAGGAATTCCGGCTTCCCGGCTCAAGACACATGAAGTGCTTTTGCACGGAGTGCGGGTCCGCCTTGCCGTTCTCTCAGGAGAGCGATGGTGTGCTTGTGGTGCCGGCTGGCTCGCTCGACAGCAAGATCGACATCCGGCCCAACGCGCACATCTGCATGTCCAGTCGCGCCGATTGGGACAACGACCTCGCCTCTGTCCAAAGCATCGACGGCCTTCCCGGTTGAGCGGTCGATGTGTTGGCGCATAGCCAACAGCCCCCTCTGACAAGCCGATATCAAAGCCACCGAAAGACAGCCGGGAGCCGGACAGGGCCGCGACACGCCGCGTGTCAATCCGACCCCGCGCACCGCATGGCAAAAGGGCGCCAGAACCGGCGCCCTTCTTCATGTCTGCGGCCCGTCTCACTCGTCGTCGACGCAAACCTGACGCTGTTCGCCCAGCTTTTCGATCCCCAAACGCACCTCGTCCCCGGCCTTGAGATAGCGCGGTGGATTGAAGCCAAGGCCGACGCCGGGAGGTGTGCCGGTGGAAATGATATCGCCCGGCTCCAGCGTGAAGAACTGCGACAGGTAAGAGACGAGATACGGCACACGGTAGACCATGGTGGACGAAGAGCCGTCCTGCATGCGCTCGCCATTCACGTCGAGCCACATGTGCAGGTTGTCGAAATCCCCAACCTCGTCCGGGGTAACAAGCCACGGGCCTGTGGGGCCGAAGTTGTCCGAGGATTTGCCCTTGGACCACTGGCCCGCGCGCTCGATCTGATAGGCGCGTTCCGAAACGTCATTGATCAGGCAAAAGCCCGCGACATGATCCATCGCATCCGCCTCGTCCACGTATTTGGCCTTCTTGCCGATGACAAAGCCAAGCTCGACCTCCCAATCGGTCTTTTCGGAGCCGCGCGGGATGAGGATCGGATCGTTCGGCCCGCATATGGCAGAGGTGTACTTGGCAAAGATCACCGGTTCGGGCGGAACCTCCAGCCCGCTCTCGGCGGCGTGGTCGGCGTAGTTCAGACCGATGCAGATGAACTTGCCCGTCCGCCCGACACAGGCGCCCAGACGCGGCTGACCCTCGACGATCGGCAGGCTCGCCGGGTCGATGCCCTTCAGGGTTTCCAGCCGTGTCAGCACATCGCCCGCGATATCGTCGACATGGCCGCTGAGATCGCGCAGCGTACCGTCATCCTCGACCAAAGCGGGCATTTCTGATCCGCGCTCGCCATATCTTGCAAATTTCATGAAACTTCTCCCGATTTACGCGGTCCAGCCGCCGTCGATCACATGCACCTGTCCGGTGGTAAAACCGCTCTCGTCCGCCGCCAGATAAGCGACCAGCGCGGCCACCTCTTCGGGCTTGCCGATGCGGCCCATCGGCTGGCGCGCAATGAAGGTTTTCAAAGCGCCGTCATAGTCCCCGGTCGCCCTCAGCCGCTCGTGCAGGGACGGGCTGTCGACGGTGCCGGGCGCGATGGCGTTGCAGCGGATGCCTTCGGTCACGTAGTCATTTGCGATGGCAAGCGTCATGCCCGCCACAGCCGCCTTTGACGCGGAGTAGACAAAGCGGTTGACCGGCCCCGTCACCGGTCCTGCCACGGACGACATGTTGATGATCGAGCCGCGCTTCTGCGCCAGCATTCCGGGCAGAAAGGCGCGGATCATGCGGTATTGCGCCTTGGCGTTCAGATCGAAGGCAAAGTCCCACTCCGCCTCGGTGGACTCAAGGATGGTGCCGCTGTGCACGATTCCCGCGCAGTTGAAGAGCACATCCGCGGTGCCAACCTCGGCGGCAAAGGCGGTGATCGCCTCCCCGTCCAGCACATCGAGCCGCCGCGCCTCGATGCCTGGAGTGGCATTCAGTGCGTCCAGGGCCGCCACATTGATGTCGGTGGCAATCACCCGCCCTCCTTCCGCCGCCAGCCGCTCCGCTGTCGCGCGGCCTATCCCCTGCCCCGCCGCCGTAACGACGCAGGTCTTTCCGTCCAATCGTTTCACTGTCTTCTCCTTGTCACGCCGCCGGCAGGCAGCTTGGTCCGATGGGCTCGAATGCCTTGTAGGTCAGGATGAACTCCCGGTGGCCCATGGCCTCCGACTTGGTCTGAGCGCCGCCCGCCACGGCCACGACGAGATCGCGGATCTCCTGTCCGACCGCGTCGATGCTGCGGACCCCTTCGATGATGTCGCCCGCGTTGACATCCATGTCCTCGCTCAGGGCGCGGAAGGTGTCGGGATTGGCGCAGATCTTGATCACCGGCGAAATCGCCGAGCCGACAACCGAGCCGCGCCCGGTCACGAACAACGAAAGATGAGCGCCACTGGCGATCATCTCGACGATCTCCGCGTTGTCCGAGATGTTCGGAAACCCGAAGCGCACATCGCCATCGGGCACCACGTCCATCAGGTACAGCCCGCCGCGCGGCGGGATGTCTCCCGGTTTGATCAGGCCCGAAATCGGCGACTCGCCCGATTTGACGTAGGCGCCGAGGCTCTTTTCCTCGATGGTCGACAGGCCACCGGCGGCATTGCCCGCCGCAAAGGAGCCATAGCCCAGCGTGGCATAGTAGCGTTCCGCCTTCTGCACGCTCTCGCGCAGCGCCTGGCCAAGCTCCGGCGTCACCGCCCGCTCCGCCATGATCTCCTCACAGCCGATCAGCTCGCCGGTTTCCTCGAAGATGCAGGCCGCACCCTCCGCCACCAGCATGTCAAAGGCCTTGCCCGCCGCCGGGTTGCCGGAGATGCCGGAGGTGCCATCCGAGCCGCCGCAGACCGTGCCGATGATCAGCTCGTCCACGCCCATCGGCACCCGCTCAAGCCCGGCCACGTCTTGCAGGGCCTCTTGCACCCATGCGCGCCCCGCCGCTACCGTGGATGCGGTGCCGCCTGCCTTCTGAATAACCAGAGTCTTGACCGGGCGCGCAGAGCCGGCCACCGTCTCGGAAGCCCGCACCTTGTCGAAACTCTCGCACCCGAGCGATACGAAGAGCACCGCACCGACGTTGGGGTGGGTGCACAGCTTGTCCATCATCCCCGCCGCGTATTCATTCGGAAAACAGCCCGGAAAGCCAATCAGCTGCACATCGTCGTCGGGAAAGCCCGCGACGATCTTCGACGCCACGAAATGCGCGCACTCAACCAGATAGGCCACGACAACCGTGTTGCGAATGCCCTTGCGCCCATCGGCTCTCGGATAACCTGTCAACGTCGTCATTGCGCCACCCCCGCGCTGATCCCGTCCGCATCCTGAAGCGCATGCGTCGGGGTATAATCGGACCGGATGTTGTGAACATGCACATGCTCTCCGGCGGCAATCGGCTGCAATGCGACGCCGATCGGCATGCCGTACTTCAGGATTTTCTCGCCTTCCGCGATGCCGCGCCGGGCGATCTTGTGTGCCAGCGGAATGAGCCGCGACAGCTTGACCGCCCCGCCCTCCAGCGTGACCTCAAGTCCTTCCGCCGCGCTCTGGCGCGCAACAAGCACGTTGTCGTCGGGATGCAAAAGCAGGAACGGCCCGGTCACCCTTTCATCTCCACCATATAGATGTGATCGGCGACAAGCGCCGTCTCGCCGCTGTGCTTTGACACGGTCAGACGTTCGGTCACGCGGCCATAGCCCGGGCGCTTCTCCATGACGTCCTTGCCGATGATCTCCACCTTGCTGCGGATCGTGTCACCGATGAAGACCGGCGTGACAAACCGCATACGGTCATAGCCGTAGGAGAAGGCCACCGGGTTGATGATCGTCGCGGTCAGGCCCACGCCGATGGTAAACACCATGGTGCCATGGGCGATCCGCTGGCCAAAGGGCAGCGTCTTGCAGAATTCCTCGTCGAGGTGATGCGGGAAGAAATCGCCCGAATGGCCCGCATGCACGACAAAGTCGGTTTCGGTGATCGTGCGGCCCACGGTCTCGCGGCCTTCGCCGATCTCGTAATCCTCGTAGTATTTCACCTGCTCAAGCATCGGGTGTCTCCTTGATCGCGTGCATGGGTTTGGCGGAGCTTTCATAGGCCGCCTCGACAAGCGCCATGGTGTGCCATGCGTCCTCGGCGGACCCTTCGAGGATCTCGTCCAGCCCGGCCGCGAAGCGTTGAACCTGCGCAAAGCGGCCATGGAAGGCGGCAATAAACCAGTTGCCATTCAGCGGCACCTGCTCCCAATCGCCTCCGGTGTTGAGCCAAAGCGCGTCCGGCTCGCCGTTCGGATAATCGAGATTGACGCCCAGTTTCATATAGGCCGCGCCCTCGGTGCCGCAGATACGGAACTCGCAGGCCTGAAACTTGCGCCCAAAGCTGTGGTTGTGGTTGATCGACAGGGCGCACCGCGCCGCCTGACCATAGTCCAGCATCATCGCCGTGCGTGTGTTCGATACGGTCGACGACGGATGCCCCATGGTTCGCGCATGCACCCCTTGCGGATTGCCCATCAGATCGCGCACGAAATCGAGATAGTGGATCGAGTGAAGCAGGATCTCCACACGCGGCAGATCGGCGAGAAACTCCCAAAGATGCCACGGCGTATCCAGCGCAAGCCAGGCGTCGAAATCGACGATCTCACCGAGCAGGCCTTGCGCCACTGCGTCCTTGAGGGCAAGGCTCATCGGCGCGAAACGCAGCTGGAAATTCACCGCCGCCTTGATCCCCTTACGCCGCAGGATCCGGATGATCGCGTCCGCCTCGGCCAGATCGGAGCCAAGCGGTTTTTGGATAAGTGCAATCGCTCCATCGGGCAACGCCTCCAGAATGCCGGGGATCGCCGATGGCGGCACGGCCAGATCGTAGATCATCTCCGCCTGCCCGATGGCCTCACCCATCGTCGCGAAGGCATGCGTCTTCCAGGCGGCGGCGACCTGCGCCGCCTTTGCCGTGTCCGGATCGAAGATCCCCGCCACCGGCACGCCGAGATCGCGGTACGCTGGCAAATGCGCGTCTGTCACGATGGAGCCCGCGCCAAAGATTACCACCGGGCGCGCGGTTTGTGGCATGTCGACGCTCTGCCGCAGAGTGGCCAGATCAGTCATGATGGAACACCTCTTCCATCTCGGCCCACCATTCGCCGGGCCCCCGCTTCTCCAACGGCGTCTGCAGCGGCATGCAAACCTCCCACCATTTCTGGGTCACCGGATCGGCGGCCATCTTGGCCATGTCGCCTTCGAAATCCTGCCCCACGTATTCGAAATAGGCGAACAGCAGGTTTTCCGGCTCCTTCAGGAAGATGGTGTAATTGCGGATGTTACAGTCCGAAATCATCCGCAGCACCCGCGGCCAGACCTCTTCATGCAGGGCCTTGTACTCAGCGATGGCCTCGGCCCCGATCCCGATCAGTTGTCCGTGTCTTTGCATCTCACTCCCCCTTGATCTCGAACGCGCTGCCCGCGCTCGTCAACGCCCGGAGCCGGTCAACGTCCCAGTCGATCCCGAGCCCCGGCGCCATCGGCGCCAGCGCCATGCCGCCATCACGCCCCATCGGCGCGGCCACGTCATCAAGCTGCGGGATGTATTCAAGCCACGGCGCATTCGGCACGGCGCAGACAAGGCTGACGTGCAATTCCATCAGGAAGTGCGGGCAAATGGCGAGGTTATGCGCCTCCGCCAGATGCGCGATCTTGAGCCAGGGCGTGATGCCGCCCACCCGCGCCACGTCCGCCTGCACGATGCCGCAGGCACCCTGCGCGATGTAATCGGCAAACTGCCCGGGCGAGTACAGGCTCTCGCCCACGGCCACCGGCACCCGGCTCTGGCTCTGCAGGCGGGCATGGCCCGCGATATCGTCAGAGGGCAGAGGCTCCTCGAACCAGCCAATGTTCAGCGCCTCCAGCATCGGCACGCGGCGCAGCGCCTCGGCGGCCGTCATGGATTGGTTGGCGTCGGTCATGATCTCGTAATCGTCACCAAGCGCGGCGCGCACCGCACCGAGCCGCGCCGCATCCCCGGCAACCGTCGGCTTGCCGATCTTCACCTTTGAGCCGCGAAAACCCTGCGCCTGCGCGGCTTGTGCATCCTCGACCAACGCCTCCGGTGCGATATGCAGCCAGCCGCCTTCGGTCGTGTACATCGGCACACGGTCCTTTGCACCGCCCGCCAGACGATGGAGCGGCAGTCCGCTCCTGCGCCCGCGCAGATCCCAGAGCGCCGTGTCGATCGCCGCAAGCGCAAGCGACATGATCGGGCCCACCGCCGTGGCATGGGTCCAGAACAACAGATCGCGCCAGATCGCCTCGATCGCATCGGCCTCCTGTCCCATCAACCGGGGCAGCAGCGTATGCTGCAAAAGCGCCAGGACAGACGGCCCGCCATCCCCGATGGTATAACTGTAGCCCATGCCAGCCGCGCCATCCGCGTCGAAGACCTCGACGAAAATCGTTTCCTGGCTCTTGAACGACTGGATCGCGTCGGTGCGCAGCACTTTGGGCGTCAGATCCACCATGAAGGCGCGCGCGTGGCTGATCCTGGCCATCACTCAGCCCTCAGTGCCATGCCGCTCTCGGCATCAAAGAGGTGGCATTTGTCCAGCATGATCTGGAACGTCATGCGCTCGCCGGCCTTGACCGGGCGCGGGTTCAGCATCTTGGCCTGCACCTCTGCCCCGGCCAGTTCGGCGAACAGCAGAGTTTCGGTGCCCAGCGGCTCCGTCAGGTTCACGCCCATGTCGATCCGGGCCATGTGCTCGGTCGGCGGCAGCGAATGACCCACGGGCATGATGTTGTCCGCCCGCATCCCCAATTGCACCCTGCGCCCTTCGGCGGCGGCATAGCGCGGCGGCATCGGGACGGTCGTCCCATCCTCCAACACCACATCCCCGCCCCGGATCACCCCATCCAGAAGGTTCATCGGCGGCGAACCGATGAAGGTCGCGACAAAGGTGTTCACCGGGTTCTCAAAAACCTCCAGTGGCGTGCCGATCTGCTCGATGTGCCCGTCACGCATGATGACGATCCGGTCCGCCAGCGTCATCGCCTCCACCTGATCGTGGGTGACGTAGACGATGGTGGATTTCACCTTCTGGTGCAGCTTCTTGATCTCCACCCGCATCTGGGTGCGCAGCTTGGCATCGAGGTTCGACAGCGGCTCGTCGAACAGGAACACATCCGGGTGCCGCACGATGGCGCGGCCCATGGCGACCCGCTGCCTCTGACCACCCGACAGCGCGCCAGGTTTGCGGTCCAGCAGCGGCGTCAGCGACAGAATGCCGGCCGCCTCGTCCACCGCACGGTCGATCTCGGCCTGCGGCCGCTTGGCGATCTTCAGCGAGAACCCGAGGTTTTCGCGCACCGTCATATGCGGATAGAGCGCGTAGTTCTGAAAGACCATGGAGATGTTGCGCTCGCGCGGGGGCAGATCGTTGACAAGGTTGTCCCCGATGAAAATCTCGCCACCGGAGATATCCTCCAGCCCGGCGATCATGCGCAGCGTCGTGGACTTGCCACAGCCAGACGGACCGACGAGCACGACGAACTCATTGTCTTCGATGTCGAGATTGATCGCGTGAACGACTTCGAGCGCGCCGTATGTCTTGACCACGTCGCGGAGGTGGACCTGAGCCATCTGTTATCCTTTCACGCCGCCGAACGTCAGGCCGGCAATGAGGTGTTTCTGTACGAGGAAGGTGAGAATGAGCGCCGGAATGATCATCAGCACGGCAAGGGCGCACATGCCGCCCCAGTTGAGCGTGAACTCCGCCTGGAAATCGAGCAGACCGACCGGCATTGTCTTGGACGTGACCGACCGGGTCAGCTGCGACGCCAGGGCATATTCATTCCACGAGGTGAGGAAGGCAAAGATCCCGGCGCTGGCGATCCCGGCCTTGGCCACCGGGAATTCCACCTGCCAGAACGCCTGCCAGCGGGTGCAGCCGTCGATCTGCGCCGCTTCGGCCAACGATGGCGGGATCTGCCGGAAGAACCCGTCGATCAGCCAGATTGTGAACGGCACGTTCATCGCCACATAGGCCAGGATCATGCCAAAGTGCGTGTCGATGATCCCGACGCGGGCAAAGATGATGAACAGCGGCAGTGACAGCGCCACACCAGGCACCGCACGGGTGCACATCAGCCCGACAAAGATCCACGCCTTGCCCTTGAACCGGTAGCGGGCAAAGGCATAGCCACCCGCCATCCCGACCAGAAGCGCGATGATCGTCGACGTCACGGAAATGATCAGCGAATTGCGGAAATAGGTCAGCACCGGCACGCCGCCCTCGCCCACTCCGCCAAACATGGCGCGGTAATGATCGAGGTTCAGCTCGTTCGGGATCCAGACCGGCGGTTTCGCCATGATCTCGACCGTGGGCCGGAAGGAATTGAGAACCACCCAGAGCCCCGGCACACAGAGCACCATCATGGCGCAGAACAGGCCAAAGAAATGCAGCGCCTTGAGCGCGCGGCGGCGGTTGCGATGTGTTGCATTGCTCGCCATGTCTCAGACCCCCATGCCCAGCTCGGCGCGCGCGGCGGTAAGCTTGCGAAAGAAGAACACGGTGAAGAAAATCGCGAGGAAAATGGAAATATACCCCATCGCGTTGGCATATCCCATTCGGGCATCGACGTAGCCCGTCCTGCCTATGAGCGTCCAAAGCAGTTCCGTTCGCCGCGCCGGCCCGCCATTTGTCATGATCTGCACGATGTCATAGGCCCGCGCCACGTCGAGCGAGCGGATCGCCATCGCGATGTAGATGAACGGCATCAGAAACGGCAGCGTCACGAAGCGGAACGATTGCCACGGGGTACAACCATCGACCTTCGCCGCCTCCAGCGGGTCCTGCGGAATGGCATAAAGCCCGGCGAGGATGAGGATCGCGAAAACGGAAGTGGCGGTCCAGACCTCGGCAAAGATGATCGAGAACATCGCCAGGTTCCCGTCGACAAGCCAGGGGATCGCCACATCGGTGATCCCGAGCGATTGTAGCGCATTGTTCACCAGGCCGACGTTGTCGTTGAAGATGAACTTGAACTGAAACCCCACGAGAATGGGCGAAAACATCATCGGAAACATCATCATGGTGCGCAGCGTGCGCTGTCCCCGCGTGACCTTTGACACCATCACCGCCAGCCCCAGTCCGAAGAGCATTTCGAGGTTCAGCGCCACGGTCAGCAATAGCACGGTGCGCCCGAAGGCGGCCCAGAACTTGGAATCACCGATGGCCTTCTCATAGTTGAAGGTGCCGATCCATTTATAAAGGCTGTCCGGCCGCGTCAGCTTGTACGGCGTGAAGCTCGAATACAGCGACAGCAGCAGCGGAACCAATACGACGGCCGCAAGGATTATGATGGCTGGCAGCAAAAGCACCAGCCACGGGGGCAGTTTCAGACGTGTCATGGGGGTGTCCCGGTTCGGTTGCGCGGGGGCGGACAAGCACCGCCCCCGCAAAGGCGCGTCAGTAGACGCCTTCTTCCTGCATCAGCTCGTCCACCGCCTCGGAGGCGTCGGCAAGGGCCTCATCGACGCTCTTGTCACCGAGGATCGCGGCCTGAAGTTCGGGGTAGATCAGGTTGGTTGCCTCGATCCAGTATTCGGTCGGCGGCACGGCAAAGGCTGTCGCTGCGGTTTCCTTGAAGGCGGCAAGCACTTCGGCGCGATACGGATCATCCTTGGCCTGCTCCGAGACATAGTCCCAAACCGCGGTGCGTGACGGCAGCGGGCCGGCTGCGCTTTCGAGCTTCTGGCTGTCTTCGTTTGTCAGGAAGTCCACCAGCGAGGCCGCGGCCTCCTTGTTGGCGCAGTCCTCGGTGACGGAGAAGCCGTGGAAGCCGGACCAACCGGTGCGCACGCCTGCCGAGCCCTTGGGCGCCGGGGCGACGCCGACATTGCCAGCCGCTTTGGACGCGGACGGATCGTTGAAGAAGCCCGCCCAGCCCGGCCAATCGAGGTTCAGCGCGATGGTGCCGGAGGCAAAGCCGTTGCCAAGGTCATCCCAGAGGTAGTTGGTGGTGCCTGCCGGAACCGCGCCCGCCTCATAGAGATCGACGAACCATTGCAGCGCTTCCTTGCCCGCATCGGAATCGAACGCCGGGGAGAAGTCGTCGTTGAAAAGCGCCCCGCCATTGGCCACGACCAGCTCATAGAAGCGGCCAACGATGGCTTCGTCCTTGCCCGCGTATTGCGTGCCATAGAAATTCGGTGGATCGGCAAAGAAGATCGCCTGATCCTTCATCTGGTCCCAGGTTTCCGGCACGGCCAGCGGATAGCCATACTCTGCCTCGAAGGCCGCCGCCTTTTCCGCATCTTCGTAGAGGTCCTTCTGGTAATAGAGCGCCGAGACGTCGAACTGCGCGCGCGGCAGCATCACCAGCTTGCCGCCCAGCGTTGCGGCCTTGATATTGGCCTGCACGAAACCGTCGATGGTCTCCTGCGGGATCAATGCACCAAGATCAGTGTACAGCGAGGGGTACTGCGAGGCGAAGGATGAATGGTTCGATCCGACGCACCAATCGGTGGTGCCCGCCGCGATGTCGGACTTGAATTCCTTGTCGAGCTCGAAGTGGTTCTTCTTCGAGATCACGTTGACGCTCGCGCCGGTCATCGCTTCCCAGTCGGCGATGCGCGCGTAGAGCGCCTCGTACTGCTGACCGCCGATCAACTTGGCTTCGAGGGTCACCCCGTCGAATTCCGCGGCGCTGGCGCCGGACGCCATCGCGATGGCAAGCGCGATCAGCGATGCGCCTGTTGCTTTGTTTGTCATGTCGTTCCTCCCGTTTTGATGTGTCGCCCGAACTTTGCGGACAACCCACGCCCCATGACCTCCAGCCCCGCAGTCTCCCACTTCATGGCTTTCATATTCAGAAGCGTCTTTTATATCTAAACTTGACTTCGATCCCAAGTCAAGGTGAACTCCGCAGGCAAAACGCCCTTGCCGTATTTCCGTGCAGGAGGCAGAACCGCCCCATCCCGGGCGAGGAGGAGGAGCCGCCATGACCCCGCTGATCGATACTCATCTGCATCTCGTGGATCGCAGCCGCATTCACTATCCGTGGCTGGAGAGCGCCCCGCCGTTGAACCGTGACTGGACCTATGAGGAATACGCCGTGACGGCCCGCCGGGTCGGGATCAGCGGCACGCTGCATATGGAAGTGGATTGCGACCCTGCCGACATCGGGACGGAAACCGCCATGATCTCGGAGCTGATGGCGCGCGAGGACAGCCTGATCCGCGGCGCGATCTCCTCCGCCCGGCCCGAAGACGACGGGTTCGACGCCTTCCTCGATAAGCTGGACACAAACGTGGTCAAGGGCATCCGCCGCGTGCTGCACGTGGTCCCCGATGAGATCAGCCAATCGGACCGCTTCCGCGCCAACATCCGAAAACTGGGGCAGCGCGACCTGCCCTTCGACATCTGCGTGCTGGCGCGGCAATTGCCCATCGCCACCGATCTCGTTGACGCCTGCGAAGGCACCCGGTTCGTGCTGGATCACTGCGGCGTGCCGGACATCGCGGGTGGCGCCTATGACGATTGGGCCGCCGCCATCACGCGCCTCGCGGAGCGCCCGCATGTGAGCGCCAAGATCTCCGGCGTCACCGCCTATGCGGAGCCGGACTGGACGCTCGACAGCCTGCGCCCCTACATCGAGCATGTCATCGAAAGCTTTGGATGGACCCGTGTGGTCTGGGGCTCGGACAGCCCGGTCTGCACGCTGAATTCCTCGCTCGACCAGTGGGTCGCGATCACCCGTGCGTTTCTCGATGAAGCCTCGCCGGACGAGGCCCGCGCCTTTGCTTCGGGCAACGCGGCGCGCCTCTGGTCACTCTAGGTCGGTTCGCGCGCCCCGGGGCCAATGGCCCGCCCCTGCCGCGTCACGCCGCCGCGAAACCCGCGTCCAGCGCCGCAAGGATGATGGCCGCATCCGCCTCCGTCAGCACAAGCGGCGGCGAAATGATGAGGTTCGGACCGGACACCCGCACCATTGCGCCAGCCTGATAGGCGACAGTCTGAACCGTTGCCGCGGTGGCCGCGTCGATCGGCTTCTTCGTGTCACGGTCGCTCACCATTTCGATTGCTGTCATCAGACCATGACCACCCCGCACATCGCCAATGATGTCGTATTTGTCCTGCAGCCTGAGGCAGCCGTCATATAGCTGCGAGCCGCGTGCAGCCGCATTTTCGATGACGTTCAGACGGCGTGTCTCGGCCAGACAGGCCAGCGCCGCCGCCGCCCCGACGGGATGGCCGGAATAGGTATAGCCATGGCCGATCTTTGCCGCCGGGTTGCCCTCGAACACCTCGATCATCCGCTGCCCCAGCATGACGGCCCCGAAGGGGAAGAAGCCGTTGGTGATGGCCTTGGCGGTGCACATCATGTCGGGCTGAATGCCCCAGAGCCTTGAGCCGGACCAGGCGCCCGTGCGGCCATAGGCCGTGATGACCTCATCGGCAATCAGCAGGATGCCGTGGCGGTTGCAGATGTCCTGCACCATCGGCGCAAAGGACTTGTGCGGCACAATGACACCGCCCGCCCCAAGAATTGGCTCCATGATCAGGGCCGCAATCGTGTTGGCCCCTTGAAACGCGATCTCATCCTCCAGCGCGGCGGCACAAAGCAGGGCCAATCGTTCGGGGTCCGTTTCATTGAACGGGTTGCGATAGGTGTAGGGCGCCGGAATATGATAACAGCCCGGCAGGAGCGGCTCGTAGGCGTTACGAAAATTGGCATTCCCGTTCACGCTTGCCCCGCCGATGTGGGTGCCGTGGTAGCCTTTCTTCAGGCTTAGGAACTTCACCCGCCCCGCCTCCCCGCGCAGCTTGTGATACTGACGCGCCAGCCGAAGCGCCGTCTCGACTGAATCCGATCCACCGGACGTAAAGAACGCGCGCGACAGCCCGTCCGGCGCGAAGAATTCGCTCAGCTCATAGGACAGCTCGATTGCCGTGTCGTTGGAGGCGCCGCGAAAGGTGGAGTAGTAGGGCAATTGCTCAAGCTGTGCGGCAATCGCGGCCTTCACCGGCTGGCAGGAATAGCCGAGATTGACATTCCACAGCCCCCCGACCCCGTCGACAACCGTATGCCCGTCGACATCGGTAATGCGAACACCACTGCCGCCGGTGATGATCTTTGGCGGATTGTCGATACTGTCCTGCGGCGAGGTCATCGGGTGCCACATCAGGCGGCCATTGTGTTCCTTCAGGAAGTTGGAGTCTTTCATGGCGTGGTTTCCGTTTGAGGGATTTTTGCGAGCGAGCGGGCCCAGGCGGCCTCGATGGATTTGGGCATGATACCGCCCCAGTTGTGCGTGATTGTGCGGCTCGCCTGGATCAGCTGCTCGCGGATCGTCACCCCGAGCGCCGGAGTGAAGCGCGATGCGACGCTGGCCACGGCTACCGCACCGGCATAACCGCCACTGTGATCAAAGATCGGCGCGGACAGGCCGAGAATATCCCGCTCAAAACTGTGATCGGCGCGCCCAAACCCGGTTTCCCGAATTGCGGTGATTTCCTGCGCGAGGCGGTCGCGGGTCGTGACGGTGCTGTCGGTAAAGCCCGTCATATCCTGCGCGGCGATGTCAAAGAGTTCCTCCGGACCAAAGGCCACGGCGCAGAGCCCCGACGCCGTGGCATGAAGCGGGAAGGTCGTGATGTCGATCACTGCGCGCGCGCCGTGCCGCGACGATTCGCAGGACATCAACCCATAGACGGCCCGGCCCGAGAGGACCGTCACATGCGCCGTCTCGCCGGTTGCCTCCGCCAGCGTCGCAACCGCGCCCTCCGCGCCCGTTTTGCGCGGAACGGTGTCTTCCCGGATCTGCGCAAGCTGCAGCAGCGCAGGTCCGAGGCGATACTGCTTGGTGACGGGATTGCGCTCAACAAAGCCAGCCACTTCAAGCGATTGCAGGTGGCGGTAGGTCGTCGCCTTGTCACGGCCAGCAAGGCGGCAAAGCTGCGAGAGTCCGATTTCCGGCCGCGACGCCGAAAAAAACGACAAAAGCGCAAGGGTCTTGGCTGTCGAGGACATCTCCGGGCCTTTTCCTTCAATCCGATTTGAGAAAAATTTTGACACAGAGTGATTAACAAGGCAATCTTTTTAAATAACATCGTTTCATTATATGAACCAACCCTGGGAGACTGAGATGTCCACGATTGCAAAGACCCTGACAGCGGCGGCGCTCGCCACGGTGGCCATGACCGGAGCGGCCATGGCGGACTATCCCGAAAGACCAGTCTCCTTCATCGTGCCATGGCCGCCGGGCGATCTGGAGGATGTGCTGACCCGCATGATCGCCGACAAGTTCCAGGAAACCTACGGCGTTCCTGCGGCGGTGGTGAACAAGCCCGGCGGCGGCGGCGGCCCCTTCCCCGGAGCCATCGACGTGGCAAACGCCCCGGCCGATGGCTACACCATCGGCTCTTTCGTAACGGACGTCCCCATCGGCGGCCCGCAGATCGGCATTCCGGATCTCAGCCCGAACCCTTTCGAGCCGCTGGGCATCTTTCTCACCTACCCCTTCGTGATCGCGGCGGGCGCCGATGCGCCCTATGATGACTGGGCTGGTCTGGCCGCCCATGCCGCCGGGACCGATGTCGCGCTCGGGCATTTCGGGGATTTCCTGCCGCCGACCAAGGTGACCTTTGCCGCAGCGCAGGAATCCGGTTTTGCATTCGCGTCCAACGCCGCCTTTGACGCGCTCGATTGCAACACGCTGGCCTCCGGCGATGCGGATGTCATCAACACCACGCTACAGCAGATCATGCCCTGTCTGGGAGAGGTCAAAATCCTCGCCTCCATCGGCGGCGAGCGCATCGGCATCCTGCCGGACGTGCCGACCGTCGAAGAGTTGCATTCAGACCTTGCCCTGTCACTCTGGAATGGTTTGTTCGTCACCAAGGGTGTGCCGCAGGACGCCCGAGACAAGATCACCGCCGTTGCCAAAGCGGTGATGATGTCCCCCGAGGCCGCGCAACTGGCCAAGGACACGGGCGCGTTGATCTACTGGAAGGATGCGGCAGCATCCGAGGCCCAGATCGAAGCCGACACCGCGACGATCGACGCCATCGAAGCGATGTTGGACAACTGATCCGCATCAGCCCGGGCAAAGGAAGGGGCACACCATGAACCGGCTCAAGACCGCGCAGGAACTGTTCAAACGCGAGCGCAGACCCGGCGATCTGGTCTTTGCGATCGCCTTCGTGCTGTTTTCGCTGTTCCTGCTGTGGAGCTTGCCAACGCAAGCCCCCTGGCGGGAGGGCGTGAAACTGGTGGCGCAACCTGCGCTCTGGCCGACGATTTCGGTCGTTGGCATGGTCTTTTTCGCGGGCTTCCACTGTCTCGGGTCGCTCTGCTCCCCCCGCATCCATGGCCGTCTTGCCGAGGTGATACTGTGGGTCCGGGCCGTGGAGTTCGGCGGCTGGTTCGTGGCCTATGTTCTGGTGCTGCCTGTTGTCGGCTACCTGAGCGCCAGCCTGATCCTCGCCGTCGCCCTGTCGTTCCGGCTTGGCTATCGCAGCGCGCGCTCCCTTCTGTCGGCGGCGGCGCTGGCGGTTGTCACGGTCGCGCTCTTCCGGGGTTTTCTGAAGGTCAATCTTCCGGCTGGATCGCTGTATCAGGTCCTGCCCGATGGTTTGCGCGCCTTTGCGCAGACCTACCTCTAGGCGCGGAGCACGCGAACGATGGCAACCCTGGCCTCCAGCCTTGAGATCCTGCTTCACTGGCAGGTTCTTGCCGCGCTTCTGGTCGGCTCCATTGGCGGCGTGATCATCGGGGCCATCCCCGGCGTCGGCGCCGTGGTTGCGATCGCCATTCTCTTGCCGGTGACCTTTTCCATGGAGCCGATTGTCGGGCTGACCATGCTGCTGGGGATCTATGGATCGTCGATGTACGGCGGGGCCATTCCGGCCGTTCTGATCAACACGCCCGGCACGCCAGTCAACGTCCTGACGACCTATGACGGCTATTCGATGACCAGGGCGGGCGATCCGCGCCGGGCGCTCGCCCTGTCCTATTCGGCGTCCTTCTTCGGCGGCATCTTTGCGGTCCTCTGCCTGGTTCTGCTGGCGCCGGTTCTGGCGCATGTGGCGCCACAGTTCGGCAGCCGCGAGATCTTTCTCGCCGCGCTTCTGGGCATTGTCTTGGTCATCCTTGCGCACCGGGGTCAGATCATGGCCGCCGGGATGATGGCCTTCTTCGGCATCTTTCTGTCCACTGTCGGCCTCGAACCGGTGAGATACACCAAACGCTTTACATTCGACTTCGCGTTTCTCAGCTCGGGCATTGATCTGATCGTCGTGGTCCTTGGCCTCTTCGCGCTGAGCCAGGCGTTCGAATTGATGATCCAGCGCGACACGCGGCCCAAGGCCGTCAAGATCACCGGCGGCCTGTTTCAAGGCATGTTCGAAGTCTTCCGGCACAAGCGGGTCGCCACCGCCGGGTCGTCGTTCGGCGTGATCATGGGCATCATTCCCGGCGTCGGCGAATTCACAGCGCAGTTCATGTCCTACACCTACGCACAGAAGACGTCGAAGACGCCCGAGCTGTTTGGCAGAGGCTCGCCCGAAGGGCTGATCGCATCGGAAGCGGCCAACAATTCCGTGCCGCCCGCCGCGATGATCCCGCTTCTGGCCCTTGGCATCCCCGGTGAAGCGCTGACCGCGATGATGCTCTCTGTCTTCTATGTCCACAACGTCGTGCCCGGCCCGCAGCTGTTCCAGACCCAGATGGACTTCATCATGGCGCTCTATATGGCGCTGCTGATCCTGAACGTGGTTGTGGTCGCCTTTCTCATGGTCTCGACAAACACGCTTCTCAGGATCATGGAAATCCCCACGCGTTTTCTGGGCATGGCAATCCTGATGCTGTCCTTCGTCGGGGTCTACACGCTGCGCAATTCGCTGACCGACTGCCTCATTGCCATTGTGTTCGGCCTTCTGGGGCTGATCCTCAAGCGGCTCAACCTGCCGGTCGTTCCGATCATCATGGGCATGGTGCTTGGCGGGATCATGGAAACCAAGCTGCGCAGCGCCCAGGCCCAGCTCAAGACACCGCTCGATCTGGTCAACCGCCCGATTGCGGCGCTGCTCGCGCTGGCGATTGTTGCTGTGATTGCGCTGCATATTCGCGCGCTGTTTTTCGAAGCCCGATCGCGCAGGCTCAAGGCGCTGGAGACGGACAATGCTTGATCAACCCCGGATAGACGCGCTCCGCACGCGGCCTGTTCCGCCCTGCTCGCATCTGATCGGCGGCCGCCCTGTCCCCGCCTCGGACGGGGGCACGATGCCGGTTGTCTCTCCGATCGACGGCCAGATCCTGACAACGCTGGCGCGGGGGACGGCTGCAGACATGACCAAAGCCATCGCCTCGGCACGCGCGGCGTTTGACGACCGGCGCTGGTGCGGGCAGCCGCCTGCGGCGCGCAAGATGGTCCTGATGAAATGGGCCGATCTGATCGAGGCCAACGCGGCCGAGCTGGCGGTTCTTGGTGTGCGCGACAATGGAACGGAAATCGCCATGGCGTTCAAGGCCGAGCCCGGCTCGGCCGCCGCCACAATCCGCTACTATGCCGAGGCCCTGGACAAGATCTACGGCGAAATCGCACCGACGCAATCGGACGTCCTCGGGCTGATACACAAGGAGCCGGTCGGCGTGGTCGGGGCGATCATCCCGTGGAACTTCCCGTTGATGATCGGCGCATGGAAGCTTGGACCGGCGCTGGCGATGGGCAATTCCGTTGTGTTGAAACCGGCGGAGACGGCGTCGCTTGCGCTAATGCGGATGGCCGAACTGGCGCTCGAAGCGGGCCTGCCGCCGGGGGTGCTGAATGCGGTGACCGGCGAAGGCGCCATTGTCGGCGCGGCCATGGGCCTGTCAATGGACGTGGACGTGCTGGCCTTTACCGGGTCCGGCGGCACGGGTCGGCGGTTGCTGGAATATGCGGCGCAGTCGAACATGAAACGCGTCTATCTCGAACTGGGCGGCAAATCCCCCAACATCGTGTTTGCCGACGCGCCCGATCTGGACGAAGCCGCCAAGGTGGCCGCCGCCGGGATTTTCCGGAATGCCGGGCAAGTCTGCGTCGCGGGATCGCGCCTGCTGGTGGAGGCGTCGATCCACGATGACTTCGTCGCCGCCGTCGTCCGTGCGACCGAGGCCATGCCTGTGGGTGATCCGCTGAAGCGTGACACGCAGATCGGCGCGGTCCATTCCGAACGACAACTGGCGGCCAACCTGGGCTTTGTCGAGACCGCCCAGGCCGAAGGCGGACAGGTCGTGACCGGCGGTGGCCGCATCCTGCAGGAAACCGGCGGATACTACATGTCCCCAACCATCGTCACCGGGGTGACACCGCAGGCGACCCTCGCACAAAAAGAGGTCTTTGGCCCCCTGCTCGGAGTAACTCCGTTCGAGAGCGAGACCGACGCGGTCCGCATCGCCAATGCCACGGTCTACGGACTCGCGGGCGCCGTGTGGACATCGAACCTTGGCCGCGCCCATCGCATGGTGCGGGCGGTGCGCACCGGCGTGATGCACGTGAACACCTATGGCGGCGCGGACGGCACCGTGCCGCTTGGCGGGGTCGGCCAATCCGGCAACGGGTCCGACAAATCGCTGCATGCGATCGATAAGTACATCAACCTCAAAACCGCGTGGATCAAGCTGCACGGAGGCCCGGCATGAGCGACAAGACCATTCTCGTTGTCGGAACCTACGACACCAAGGCCGCCGAACTGGCCTTTCTGGCCGGGGTGATCCGCGACCAGGGCGGTCGTGTCCGCACCATGGACGTCTCGGTTCTGGGCGATCCCCCCGCCCCCACCGACCACTCCAAGCATGACGTCGCAGAGGCAGGCGGCGGGTCGATCAGGGCGGCCATCGACAGCGGAGACGAAAACCACGCCATGCAGATCATGGCGCGCGGGGCAGGCCTCCTGGCCGCAAGGCTGTTTGCCGAAGGGGTCTTTGACGGCGTGATCGTGCTGGGAGGGACGATGGGCACCGATCTGGCGCTGGACCTGTGTTCGGCGCTGCCACTGGGCGTGCCCAAGTACATCGTATCGACCGTGGCCTTTTCCCCGCTGATCCCCGCCGAACGTCTGGCCGCCGATACGCAGATGATCCTGTGGGCCGGTGGGCTTTATGGTTTGAATGCGATCTGCAAGGCCTCGCTGAGCCAAGCGGCGGGCGCCGTCCTGGGCGCGGCGCGCGCGGCCATGCGCCCGAAGCCTGACAAACCCCTGATTGGAATGATGTCGCTGGGCACGTCCGCGCTGAAATACGTCGTCCCATTGAAGCCCGCGCTGGAAGCGCGAGGCTATGAGGTTGCGGTGTTTCATGCCACCGGCATGGGCGGGCGGGCCTTCGAAAACCTCGCTGGTCAGGGGGCCTTTGCCTGTGTCTTCGATTTCTGCACGCAGGAACTTGGCAATCACATCCACGGATCGAGCCTCTCCGCCGGGGCCGATCGTCTGACGAACGCAGGCGCGCATGGCACACCGCAGATCGTCGCGCCGGGGTGCTATGACCTTGTGGACATTGTCGGCTGGCAACCGGTCCCCGAGAAATGGGCAGGGCATCCGCAACACGCTCATAACCGGCTGCTGTCCTCGATTGTCCTGAACAGTGACGAACGCAGGATGGTGGCACGCGCGCACACCAAGCGGCTGGCCAAGGCCGAGGGGCCGGTTGCACTCATCCTGCCGGAACGCGGTCTTGGGGAATGGGACCGCGAGGGCGCGGATCTGCACGACACGGAAGGGCTGGCGGCGTTTCTGGCGGAGATCACCGCAACCCTGCCCGGCAACGTCACGGCGCACCCGATCGACTGTCACATCAACGACGCGGGATTCGCGGCAAAGGCGCTGGAGATTTTCGACCGCTGGCGGGCCGAGGGCATCGTCGCGGGCTAGTCCCGCGATCCGGGATCGAGAAGGGTGAGCAGGTCGAGCAGCGTCTCGTAGTTCTCGGCGCCCAGGGTGGTCTTGAACCCGTCAACGATCTGCGCCGCCTGCAGGCTAT
This sequence comes from Pacificoceanicola niger, assembly GCF_048553275.1. Classification (NCBI taxonomy): domain Bacteria; kingdom Pseudomonadati; phylum Pseudomonadota; class Alphaproteobacteria; order Rhodobacterales; family Roseobacteraceae; genus Pacificoceanicola; species Pacificoceanicola niger. The sequence goes on along the minus strand of NZ_JBLZMW010000011.1, from coordinate 121,781 downwards.
GGTCGTCGATGATTTTCTGCCCCTGTGGCGTGATCGCGATGAACTGGCGCCGCCTGTCGACGCGGTCGCGGGTCTGGCTGATCAGCCCCTTGTCGCGCAGCGTGGCCGCGATGCGGGTGAGACTGGGGAACAGCAGGCTAGCCCTGTCGGCCAGTGTCTTGGTGTCGAGCTGGCCGTATTCAGCCAACACCCGCAGGACGCGCCATTGTTGTTCGGTAATCCCGGTTTCGGCCAGCATGTCACGGATCGGCAGCATGACCCCTTCACGCGCGCGGATCAACGCGATCGGAAGCGAGCGGTTCGTCGATGGCAATCTGGACGTCATGGGGACCTCGGAAATAGCATGGCATGTCACATGCACGGGGAGGTTGGGCTTGACAACCGGGGATCGCAATACTTAACTTGGCAATAATTAACATGTTAATGAAATGCCAAAGGACACCTGAGTGTCATCACGGGCATTTCACCGACATATCGACACGCATCCGATCCGCTGGAGGCCCACCGCATGACGGCATTCGACGACAACCTTGCCAAGCTGGACATATATCTGGCTCCGTTCCGCAGCGCGGGCATCCAGAACCGGATCGCGGGCAAGGACGCGCCCGGGGCGGGCGGAGTCTTCCAGACCCGCTCGCCGGTGGACAAAAGCGTGATCTGCAACGTGGCCCACGGCACTGCCGAGAATATCGACGCCGCCGCCAGAGCGGCGCACGCCGCCTTCGCCGCGTGGCGCGACATGCCCGCGACGGCGCGCAGGGCGATCCTGATCCGCATCGCCGAAGGCATCGAGGCGCGCGCCGAGGAAATCGCCCTATGTGAATGCTGGGACACCGGTCAGGCCTACAAATTCATGTCCAAGGCAGCGCTGCGCGGTGCGGAGAACTTCCGCTATTTCGCGGATCAGGTCGTGCAGGCCCGCGACGGCCAACACCTCAAGTCGCCCACGTTGATGAACATCACGACACGCGTTCCTATCGGCCCCGTCGGTGTCATAACGCCCTGGAACACGCCGTTCATGCTGTCGACGTGGAAAATCGCACCGGCGCTGGCGGCGGGCTGTAGCGTTGTGCACAAACCGGCCGAGGCCTCGCCGCTGACCGCCCGTTTGCTGGTCGAGATTGCCGAAGAGGCCGGGCTGCCGCCGGGTGTGCTGAACACGGTGAACGGCTTTGGCGAAGACGCGGGCAAAGCGCTGTGCGCGCACCCGTTAATCAAGGCCATCGCCTTTGTCGGCGAAAGCCGCACCGGCAGCCTGATCACCAAACAGGGTGCCGATACGTTGAAGCGTAATCACCTTGAGCTTGGTGGCAAGAACCCGGTGATCGTGTTCGAGGATGCCGATCTCGACCGCGCGCTGGACGCCGTGATCTTCATGATCTACTCGATCAACGGCGAGCGCTGCACCTCCTCCAGCCGACTGCTTGTGCAGGACACGATCCGCGAGGATTTCGAGGCCAGACTGATCGAGCGGGTCAACGCCATCAAGGTCGGCCATCCGCTCGATCCGGCCACGGAGATCGGCCCCCTGATCAGCGAAGAACACTTCGACAAGGTCACCCGCTATTTCGAAACCGCCCGCGCGGAGGGTGCGACGATCGCGGCGGGCGGCGAGACCGTCGGGGAGACCGGGTATTTCGTCCGGCCCACCCTCTTTACCGATGCCAACAACCGGATGCGCATCGCGCGGGAGGAGATCTTTGGTCCGGTTCTGACCTCGATTCCCTTCGGCACCGAAGAAGAAGCCCTACAGATCGCAAATGACACGCCCTATGGGTTGACCGGCTATGTCTGGACCAACGATCTGACCCGCGCGCTGCGCTTTACCGACAGGCTGGAGGCGGGCATGATCTGGGTCAATTCCGAGAACGTCCGCCACCTGCCGACACCCTTCGGCGGGGTCAAGGCAAGCGGCATCGGGCGCGACGGCGGCGACTGGTCCTTTGACTTTTACATGGAACTCAAACACATCGGCTTTGCCACCGGCCAACACAAGATCACCAAACTGGGCACCCTCTCATGATTGGCGCTGCATTTGAACTGGCGCTGTCCGCGCATGCGGGACAGACCGACAAGGCAGGCATGGCCTATATCGGCCATGTCGCCCGTGTTGCGGCCGGTGTGACGGATGAAATCGACGTTGTCGTCGCGCTGCTGCACGATGTTGTCGAGGATTGCGACATTCCATTGGCTCAGATCGCTGACCAGTTCGGCCCCCGGGTTGCCGAGGCGGTCGATGCGATCACCCGCCGCCCCGATGAGCGGCCCGAAACCTATTACGCCCGCGTCGCCGCAAATCCCATCGCCACACGGGTCAAGCGCGCCGATATCGCAGATAACAGCCATCCCGCGCGGCTGGCACTGCTGGATGCCGAGACAAGAGATCGGCTGACCCGAAAATACCAAACCGCATTGCGCCATCTTTCCTGAACCCAAGAAGCCAAAACCATGCCCGTCCCCGCCCCCAACCTCTATCCCGATTTCAACACCATCCGCCTGAGCCATGTCTGCCTGAACGTGGCCGATCTGGTCGCCTCCAGGGCGTTCTATGCCGATACGCTCGGCCTGCAGGTCACCGATGAAAGCGACAGCCATATCTATCTGCGCGCCATGGAAGAGCGCGGCCATCACTGTGTGATCCTGCAAAAATCGGATTTGCCCGGCACCGTCGAAGTCCTTGGTTTCAAGACCTTTGATGAGGCCGACCTTGACAAGGCAGAGGCCTATTTCCGCGCCCGGGGCCGCCCGACCGCCTGGGTCGAACGCGCCTATCAGGGCCGGACGCTGCTGACTTCGGACAACATGGGCATTCCGCTGGAGTTCTATCACACGATGGACCGGCTTGCGCCAATCCATCAGAAATACGCGCTTTATCGCGGGGTCAAACCGCTGCGCATCGACCATTTCAACTGTTTCAGCCACGACGTCGATGCTTCGGTCGCCTTCTACAGCGATTTCGGCTTTCGCGTGACGGAATACACCGAGGACGAAGTCAGCAAGAAGCTCTGGGCGGCCTGGATGCACCGCAAGGGCGGCGTGCATGACATGGCCTTTACCAACGGCACAGGGCCGCGCATGCACCATCTGGCCTTCTGGGTGCCGACCCCGCTGAACATCATTGACCTGCTCGATCTCATGGCGACGACCGGTTATGTGAAGAACATCGAACGCGGCCCCGGACGGCACGGCATCTCCAACGCCTTCTTCCTCTATATTCTCGACCCCGATGGGCACAGGATCGAGATCTATTGCTCCGATTACCAAACCGTCGATCCCGATCTGGAACCGATCAAGTGGGACTTGCAGGATCCGCAGCGCCAGACCCTTTGGGGTTCGCCGGCACCGGAAAGCTGGTTCAAGCACGGCTCTGGTTTTGTCGGCGTCGATACCCGCGACTCGCAAATCGCCGCCAGCCCGATCATCGCGCCCTGATCGCCGGCTTGCCCGGCTCTCACACGTTCACGCGCCCTGCCCGCGCAGCACACGAAAAAAGGTCCAAGTCATGAATTGGGATGAATTCGCCGAGTGGAGCAAACAGATCGCCGATTGGGGCGCGGCCTATCATACGGGCCTGCCGGACCGCCCCGTCCGCGCGCAGACAAAGCCCGGCGAAATCGCCGCGCAACTGCCCTCAAGCCCTCCGCAACAGGGCGAAGACATGGCCGCGATCCTGAAGGACTTCGATGCGATCGTCATGCCCGGCATGACCCACTGGCAGCATCCCCGCTTCTTTGCCTATTTCCCGTCCAATGCCGCGCCGCCCTCCATCCTTGCCGAGCAATTGGTGAACACCGTGGCGGCGCAATGCATGCTGTGGCAGACCTCCCCCGCCGCGACCGAGGTCGAGGGCGTCATGGTCGACTGGCTGCGGCAGGCGCTCGGGCTGGCCGAAGGCTACACCGGCGTCATTCAGGACAGCGCCTCCTCCGCGACGCTCTCCGCAGTTCTGACCATGCGCGAGCGCGCGACCGGCTACACCGGCAACCGCGAGGGACTGTCGGGCAAGGGACACCTGCGGATCTACTGCTCCGATCAGGTCCATTCCTCAATTGACCGGGCGTGCTGGGTCGCCGGGATCGGGCAGGACAATCTGGTCAAGATCGGCACCAATGGCCCCCGCCACGCCATGGATGTGGCCTCGCTCGAAGCCGCGATTGCGGCGGACCGCGCGGCGGGCCACACCCCTGCGGGGATCATCGCAATCACTGGTGGAACAGGGATCGGGGCGAGCGACGATCTCGCTCCCATCCTCGACCTGGCACAGCGCCACGATCTCTATACCCATCTCGATGCGGCCTGGGCCGGGTCGGCGATGATCTGCCCTGAATTCCGGGAAACCTTCTGGACCGGCGTCGACCGCTGCGACAGCATCGTGTTCAACCCGCACAAATGGCTCGGGGTGCAGTTCGATTGCTCTGTCCAGTTCCTGCGCGATCCCGCGCCGCAGCTCAACACGCTGAAAATCGAGCCCGAATACCTCAAGACCACCGGTGCGGCGGTGACCAACTATTCGGAATGGACGATCCCGCTCGGGCGGCGGTTCCGGGCGCTGAAGATCTGGTTCCTGCTGCGGTCCTACGGCCTCGAAGGCCTGCAGACCCGCATCCGCAATCATGTGGCCTGGGCTGGAGACCTGTGTGAAGCCATTCGCGGTCTGGATGGCTTCGAGATCGTCACGGAACCCATCCTCAGCCTGTTTTCCTTTCGCTGTCCCGGCGATGACGCCGCCCAACAACGGCTGGTGGACGCAATCAACGACGATGGCCGGGTCTACCTGACCCAAGGCGCGTTCGATGGTCGCAAGATCATTCGCGTACAGGTTGGCCAGTTTGACACAACCCGCGAAGACGTGATGACGGTGCTCACCGTCATCCAGGATACTTGGGAGCAAATACAATGACTTTCGCCACCTACACCGCTGGAGGAGAGACCTGTTACGGCGCCGTCACCGACGGCGGGCTGATCGCCCTCAACGACATCTTCCCGCAGTGGCCGACGCTCTTTGATGCGGTTCAGGCCGGCGGACTTGCAGCGCTTGGCGAGGCGGCCCGGGGCAAAGCCGTGACCCACGAGAGCGTACAATACGAGATGGTCCTGCCGACGGCGCGCCGTATCCTGTGTGTCGGCGTGAACTTTCCCGACCGCAACGCCGAATACAAGGACGGCAGCGACCTGCCAAAATACATGTCGCTGTTTCCGCGATTTGCCAGCGGTTTTACCGGGCACGATCGCCCGCTGATCCGCCCGCCGGAAAGCCACACGCTCGATTACGAAGGCGAGTTGGCGATTGTCATCGGCAAGACCGGGCGCCGCATCGCCCAGGCCGACGCCTATGACCACATCGCCGCCCTAACCCTTTGCAACGAAGGCACGATCCGCGATTGGGTGCGCCACGCCAAGTTCAACGTAACCCAAGGCAAGAACTGGGACAACTCCGGCGCGCTTGGCCCCTGGCTTGTGCCCTTCACCGACGCGGCGCAGCTGGACGAGGCGCGCATTGTCACCCGGGTCAATGGCGACATCCGGCAGGACGATCTGGTATCGCGGATGCTGCACCCGATCCGGCGGCAGATCGAATACATCTCGACCTTCATGACGCTGTTGCCCGGCGACATCATCGTCACCGGCACGCCGACCGGATCGGGTGCACGGCTGGACCCGCCGCACTACCTCAAGCCCGGCGATGTGGTCGAAGTCGATGTGTCCGGCATCGGCACCCTGCGCAACACGGTCGAGGACGAAGCCATATGACCCCCGAAGACCACTTTCGCGCCGCCGCAGACCTGCTCCATGCCGAGGCCACCGGGCAGCAGATCGGCTTGCTCACCCATCGGCACCCGGACATGACCATGGACGATGCCTATGCCGTGCAAAACGCGCTCTCACGCGCGAAGCTGGCGCAGGGCCGCACGGTCATCGGCTGGAAAATCGGCCTGACGTCGAAGGCGATGCAATACGCGCTCGATATCGACATTCCCGACAGCGGCATTCTGTTTGATGATATGGCCTTCGGGACCGGCGCGGCTGTGCCCGCTGGCCGGTTCATCCAGCCCCGGATCGAAGCCGAGATCGCCTTTGTGATGAAATCCGCCCTTGGCGGGGCCGCTGTCACCCGCGCCGACGTTCTGGCCTCAACGGACTATGTCGCGCCCGCGCTGGAAATCCTCGACACGCGGATTGTGCGCAAAGATCCGCAGACCGGCAAAACGCGCACCGTGTTCGATACGATCAGCGACAATGCGGCCAACGCCGGCATTGTGCTGGGCCGGCAGAAACACGCGGTCGATGCGTTTGACCTGCGCTGGGTCGGCGCGATCACAACCCGCAATGACGCGGTGGAGGAAACCGGCCTTGGTGCGGGCGTGCTGAACGATCCGGTCGAAAGCGTCGTCTGGCTCGCCCGGCGCATGGCGCACTACGGCCAAAGAATCGAACCGGGCCAGATCATCCTCTCCGGCAGCTTTATCAGACCCGTCGAATGCCCGTCCGGCAGCGTGATCCACGCGGATTTTGGCGCATTCGGCGCGGTCGATCTCTCGTTTGAATAACGCGAGTTTCACCCTCGGATATCAGACAGAACCGACCTGTGCCTTCCATCACTGAGCTCAGACTGTTTTCCATACGCCTGAGGCAAGGGAAGCCACCGCGACCTGCACAGCGAAAGTCGGCTTGGAGCCCTCAGTGACGGATGCTGCAGCACGTCCTGACGACCGCTTCGGGGATTGCCTAGGGGCCGTCGCAAGATCATAACTAGATCATGACAACGTCCCTCTTCGATCTGAGTGTTCCGACCTACTTGCAAACGGTACGTTCAATCGGGGCGTGCCTCGACAAGGTAGTCGTCCATTGCTCCGAGACCGGAATCGACCCTGATGATTTCGTGGAAGCACGTCTGGTGTCGGACATGGCACCGTTCTGGTTTCAGATTGAATGCGTCGACAACTATTCCGTCTGGGGACTGGACGCTCTCAGGCATGGTGCCTTCAACCCACCTGAACTTGTCGGAGCGATCCCATTCGGCGAGCTGCGCAGCAGACTCTCAAAAACGGAGGCCGCGTTGTTGGAGTTCAAACCCGACGAGGTCAACGCATGGTCCGGAAAGCACCTGGACATGCAAATACACACAAATCCCCAGACGTCGGCGTTTACCTCTGAAACGTACCTGCTGTCATTCCTGCTGCCCAACTTCTACTTCCACGCGGTGACCGCCTACGACATCCTTCGCACGCGCGGCATGCCAATCGGGAAGAGCGATTTCGAGGGCCAACTGCGCGTTCTCGACACCTCAAACCTCGCAGGCGCTCATCACTGACATTCAATCGGTCAATGGGATGGCAGCTTCGTCCGCGAAGCAGACCATCGTGCGCCCTGTGTCCAATGTCTGGTTCGAGTGAGCAGTGCTTGGAGTTCGGGGCAATTGTTCCGGGCACGACCGACTGGGAAGAGTAAGAGAAACCGGCGGCTTGTCTCAAAGAAGTACGGCCTTCGACCTCTGCGCCGCAGATGCCCCGAAGAGCACGAAAAAGGCGACCACACGCGGTCGCCTTTGTGACGAAGCGGGCTTCCCGGACTTAGCTGTTCGGGCAGGCGGCGCCTGTGTCGATCCAGGCCTGAGTGAGCTCACCGAAGATCTCCTGCGTCCCCGGTGCCGGTTCACGCCCCTCACCCGGCTTCCAGCCCCAGCCGACAAGCCCGTCTTCTGCGTTGTGTTCATGCAGCTCCGCCAGTGTCCGATCCCCGTTGCGCTCGGGGTCCTTGAGCTGGGCACAGATCTCTGCCGCGCTTTTTCCGATCCAGCCCATGCTGATCGGTGCGAGCCGCCACGGCTCATGCCCCGGAATCGAGCCTTCGCCGGTCTCGAAGGCCATGTTCTCCGTGCCATGGCAAGTGCTGCACCGCATGCCCGGCGCGCCGAAATCCGCCACGCCGCGGACAACTGGCGGCTGATGCACGGCCATCTCCATACCCTGCCGCGGGGTGTTGTCCACCGGGTGACAGTTCATGCAACGCGGATGCTCGATCACGGCCATCATCTCACCGAAGAGCGCGGAAGAGCGCTCTGCCTCGTTCTCGATGGTGGCGAATTCGTCCGGTGTGCGCAGGCCGTTGACGGTGTCTGCATAGGCCGGGGCGGCGCAGAGCAGCGCCGCAATCAGATAGGTCTTCATGGTTCAGGCTCCGGCTTTGGCAAATGGCAGGGTGGTCACGGTCTTGCCGGTCAGGGCGCGCCATGCATTGGCAACGGCGGGGCCGACAGGGGGCAGACCTGGCTCGCCCACCCCTGTTGGATCGGCGTCGGACTGGATGATTTCCACCATCACCTCCGGCATCTCGTCGATGCGGAGCATGCGGTAGGTGTCGAAGTTCGACTGCTCCACCGTGCCGCCCTCGCCGAGGGTGATCTCATCGAAAAGCACAGAGCCAAGGCCATAGCCAATACCACCCTCCATCTGGGCGCGGATCACGTTGGGGTTCACGGCAACGCCGCAATCCACCGCGCACCAGACGCGGTGCACCTTGGGCATGCCGCCCTCATCCGACACCTCGGCGATTTGCGCCACGTAGGTCTCGAAGCTTTCATGCAGTGCCACGCCGTACGCCTTGCCCCCCTTGACCGACGTGCCGTCCCAGCCCGCCATCTCGGCAACCTTTTCAAGCACGGCGCGGTCGCGCGGCTTGTCTGCCTTCAGCAGGTCCAGCCGCCCCTGCACCGGGTCCTTTCCCTGCGCCTCCAGCACCATGTCGAGAAAGACCTCTGTGGCATAGCCGGTGTGAGAGTGCCCCACCGAGCGCCACCACAGCACCGAAACCGGGCTTTCCATCGCGGCCCAGCCGATGCGTGCATTTGCGAAATCATACGGCATCCTGGTCGAACCTTCATAGGCCGTGGGATCCATGCCGTCCTGCATCATCTGCGCCATCGGCCCACCGGCCATGATGGACTGGTTGGCAACGATGTTTTCCCAGCCGGTCAGGCTGCCGTCTTCGGCAAGGCCTGCGCGGAATTTGTGCACGGTGAGCGGGCGGTAGTATCCACCGTGCAGATCATCTTCGCGCGTCCAGACCAGTTTGTAGGCGCCGGGTCCGCCCGCCTTGGCAACAGCGGCCAGCTCCGAGGCGAAATGCGCCGTGTCCTGCGCGCGGCGGCCAAAACTGCCCCCGGCCAGCATGACATTGATCGAGACCTTGGACGGGTCCAGCCCGAGCGTACCCGCCACCGTTGGCAAATCGAGCCCGGGAAACTGCGAGCCCATCCAGACCTCGGCACCCTCTTCGCTCAGTTCGAGCACACCATCGAGCGGCTCCATCGGGGCGTGGGCAAGATAGGGAAAGCGGAACTCCGCTTCGATCACGCGGGCCGCGCCGTCGATGGCTGCCGCGCCGTCGCCGATCACTTCGGCATCCTTGCCGCCCTGTGCTGCAGCCTCGGAAAAGGCCGTGTAGATTTCATCGCTCGTGCGGGTCTCCGCCGCGCTTTCATCCCATTCGATGCTGAGCGCGTTGCGCCCCTTGATTGCCGCGTAGGTCGACGCGGCATAGACCGCCACGCCCTGCGGGATCTGCCGCACGGCGCTGACGCCCGGAACCTCAAGCGCGGCGGCATCGTCGAACGAGGCGACTGTCGCACCGAATTTCGGCGGGTGGGCGACGACAACGGTCTGCATCCCGTCACGGTAGACATCCATCGTGAAAGTCGCCGTGCCATTGGATTTGGCCACAGTGTCAAGCTTCGGTCGGTCCTTCCCGATCAGCACGAACTGATCCGGGGTTTTCACAGCCGGATCGTCCGGCGGGGTCTGTTGCGCGGCTTTTTCGGCCAGCGCACCGAAACTGGAGGTCTTGTCACCGTGCGCGATGACACCTTGCGAGACGGTGATCTCTTCGGCGGGAACGCCCCATTCCTCGGCAGCGGCAGCAACCAGCATGGCCCGCGCGGCGGCGCCCGCCTTGCGCATCTGCATATAGCTGTTGGCCATGGCGGTGGACCCGCCGGTTCCCTGCATCCCGAACGCGAGGTTCTTGTACAGTTCATTGTTCGCCGGCGCGCTCTCGGCGCGCATCTGTGACCAGGCGGCGTCCATTTCTTCCGCGACGAGCGTGGACAGCCCGGTGTTGGGCCCCTGTCCGAACTCAATGTGCTTGATCATGACGGTGATGGTGTCATCCGGTGCCACCCGCACAAAGGCGTTGGGTGCGAACGTGGCCTCATCGGTTGCGCCGCTGGCCAGCGCCAGCGCCGCGCCGGACTGGGCACGGGCGGCGATGGGCAGTGTCATGCCGATTACCAGACCGGCGGAAGAGGCAAGAAACCCCCTGCGGTTCATCTTTGTCATGGGTCAGCCCTCCAGCGTATCGGCAGCATCATGGATCGCCTTGCGGATCCGCACATAGGTGGCACAGCGGCAGACGTTGCCCGCCATCGCGTTGTCGATATCCTCGTCGGTCGGCTTGGGGATTTCTCGCAGCAGCGCCGTGGCGCTCATCACCTGTCCTGACTGGCACCAGCCGCATTGCGGCACGTCCAGCGACGCCCATGCGCCCTGAACCGCCTCTGCTTCCGGTCCGTCGACGCCTTCGATGGTGGTGACGAAACTACCGTCAACCATTGAGATCGGCGTGACGCAGGAGCGGCGGGTCATGCCGTTCAGCATCACGGTACAGGCCCCGCATTGCGCGACCCCGCACCCGAATTTCGTCCCTGTCATCTGAAGTTCGTCCCGAAGGACCCAAAGCAGCGGCGTGTCCTCGGGGACATCGACCGTTACCTCTTTACCGTTTAGTTCAAACGTGGCCATGCGTTTCCGCTTCCTTGCTCAAGTTTTCTGGACTGTTGGATCAAACGTAGATTGAAACGACAAATCGTCGAACACTAAAAAGGGGCAATTTCATGCTTTGCCGCTGTCGCACGCGGATCGCTCTGCGTGCCGGACCGTGCATCGCCCGCGCAAGGCGCGGCGCTGCGGACCCGGGATAACCGGCTTAATGCGCGGGAACCGATGGTTTCTTTGGTGACGAAACCGTGGACCGTGCGCCGCCGCCGATGAGGGTCACGATGGCCGTTGCGACCGCAAGAATATTGGCGCGCGGCGGCAGCGCGACGTAGATCGGGCGCCATTCGGGATCGAACTTCTCCTTGAAACCGCGCAGGCCCTCGAAATTGTAGAACTGCCGACCGTGTTTGTACACGAAGGCTCCCATGCGCGCTGTCAGCCGCGCACCGCGCCGGGCCTCCAGGCCGGAAAGCGGCGCGTTGCCAAGGGAAAACTCGCCGAATCCCTCCGCCGCAAAATGCAAGAGCAGCTCGGTAAAGAGAAACTCCATCAGGCCTGGCGGAGCATCATCCACATAACGCATCAGATCAAGCGACGCCGCCACCTTCTGATCCGTCACCCAAAGCGAGGCAAAGGCGACAATCCTGTCGTTCAGGCGCACAAGCGCGATGGGCGATTGGCAGAGCACCTCCGGATCGAACCGGCCCACCGAGAAGCCCTTCTCCCCGCCGGATTTCGAGGTCAACCAGGCATCAGAAATGCCGCGCAGCTCCTCCAGGAGGTCAGCCGCGATGGGCGGCTGAATCACCTCGAAGCGCAGACCATCGCGCATCGCGCGGTTGTGCGCCGTGCGCAGGCGCTTTCGGCGCGGGCCTTCAAGGCTGAAGTCCCCGAGCGGGACCACGGCCTCCTCGCCCATCTTGATCAGCGCCAACCCCATGTCGATGCAGAGCGGAACATGCCCGGTTGACACCGAATAGAAGATCGGCCGGGCATTGGCAGAATAGGCCGCATCGTGAAAGGCCCAGGCCAATTGCCGGACTTCGGACGGATCGCCGAACGGCTCGTGCAGCGCAATCCAGCTGCGCCCATGAATCCGGTACATCAACGCGGTGCGCCCGCTATCCGAGAACATCAGGCATTTATCCCCCGTCAGCGCGATATGCGCCTCCGGGTCCGGCTGGGCCATGACGAGGGCGCGGGCGCGCTGCAGCTCTTCGGGTGTGGCCAGAGCGTGGCGCAGACTGCCAGGGCGCAGAGCAAAGACCAGCAAGGCAACCGTCAGCACAATTCCCCCGATCAGCGCCGCCCGCAACGCGCGCGGGGCGCTCTGATCCGAGGCGAACTGCCACCACAGATCATGGGCATAGGGCGTGGCCTTATGGGCAAAGAACAACACCGCCAGCAGGGCAACCACCAGGCTGATCATCATCAAGGACCAGCGCAGGCTGAGCACATCGCGGGTCAGGCGCGTGGTGCGAAAAAACTCCCGCCGGGTGGGCAGAAGGATCAATAACGCCGCAGCCAGCATAAGGGCGCGGTCGTAATCGAGACCGTTGGCAAGGCTCGCCGCTATGCCCCCCGAAAGCGCCAGCACCGCCAGCCACCACGCCCCCTGCACCCGGCGCAGCAATCCATGCGCGATAACCAGCATCGACGCACCGATGGCACTGGTCAGCAAGGCGCCGCCTTCGATGAGCGCCGTTGGCAAAAGCATCTCAAGATCCTCGGCGAAGTCCGATGTGGCCGGGATCAGGCTGGAGATCATCATGATCACGCCCGACGCAAAGATCATGGCAGCCATCGCAAGCGGAACAAGCGCACTGATCGAGCGAAAGACACCTTGCAGCGCCGGATGCACGGCGCGACCGGACGCCAGCCGCAACTCCGTCAGGGCGAGGATCACCAGCGCAACGCAGAACGGCACAAGATAGTAGATGAGGCGAAAGAGCAGCAACCCGGTCGCGGCCTGCTCGACCGAGACGGAAGGCGGCAAAGCGGCAATGATGACGGTCTCGAACACGCCGACACCGCCGGGCACATGGCTGATGACCCCGGCCATGACAGCCGCGGCAAAGACCGCAAGAAACGTGGCAAAGCCAAGATCCACCGGCGGCAACAGCAGGTAGAGCGTGATCGCGGCCAGCATGAGATCCACACCGGTAAAGATAAACTGCCCCGCCATGATCCCCGGAGATGGCGGCCGAAGGGTGATGCCGCGGATCGTCACTTCCGATTGCCGGGCCGCGATCGCGAACAGGATCGCGGTGGAGGCGGCGACGATGGCCAAAGACACCCAGCGTATGGTCTCTGGCGCCATCGGGATCATGTGGCCAAGGGCATTCGGATGGTAGGCCAGCGCGCCGAAACCGATGATTGTGGCCCCGAAGCCGAAGGCCATCGCACCGAATGCGGCGATGGCGGCAATGTCATAGGCCGACAGGCCAAGCGCCGAGTAGATCCGATAGCGTACCGCCCCGCCGGTGATCGGCCCGGCGCCGATGGTATTGCCAAATGCATAGCCAAGAAAGGCACCGAGCGCCGTCACCGAAGGCGGCAGCCGCTTGTCGATATAGCGCAAAGCGGACCAATCATATCCAATCAGCGTCGCATAGCTTGCGGCGGTGGTCAGCAGCGCCAGCGCGATGACGTGCATGGGCGTGGCGCGCACCTCGGTCATGACGGCCCGCAGGTCGACCGGTGCGAGAAGATGATACAGCGCCCAGGTTCCCGCCGCAAAAAGTGCGGCCGTGACGAAATACGGCAATACCGTCTTGATGCGATACCACGAAGCGGTTTCGGAACCGGTCTCGTCCGTCATGCGTAAGTGCTCTCCCCCGTGGTGTTCACAGCTGACCTGTTCTGACGCTGTCATTCTCTAGGACAAAGGGATCGGCCAGAAAAGCCATGCTCGTTCGTCCCACGACAAAGCGCGCACGCCGCAGGCCTGCGCAAGCCGTTTTTCCCCGGGCCATCGTGCAAGACATCCGCCGCACTGTAGAGCCAAAGTGTATCAATCGTGCAAATGACGGCGTGCGTCTGTCTCAGGCATTCCAGAGCACGTCGCCCAAACCCCGGATGTCGTATCCGCCGTACCCCTCGGCCCGGATTTGGAACGCCTCGCTGCTCAGAAATCCCAGGAGCGTTTGCAGCGGCGCGTCGAAAAACGCCCGGCGATCGACCAACAGGGCAAACTCCTCGTCGATCAGATGCGTGAACGACAGCCCATATCCCTTGGCAACCGCCTCAAGACCGAACGTGACATCGGCGCCGCCGCGCCGGACCGTCTCGACCGCATCGTCTTCGGTGCGCGCGACCTCGGCGAACGCGACATCCGCCAGCGCGACACCGTCCCGCTCCGCAAGGCTCAGGAACAGCCGGTCGGTGCCGGAGCCCGGCTGCCGGGGGACAACGCGCAGCCCGCGTATATCAGACATCGCGCCAAGCGGCTGGCGGTCCGGGCGATAGACCAGGCCGCGCCGTCGCGTGGCCAGCCGGATCAACACAACATTCAGCCCCTGCACGTGCCGCTCCACGTCGGGAATATTCCAGCCACCACTTGCCGCGTCATACAAATGCAGACCGGCGGCCACTCCTTCGCCCTGTTCGAACCGGCGCAGACCATCGGTAGAGCCGTCAAAGAACGTCGGCAGCCCGCAACCCGACTGACGGATCGCCCAGTCCAGCAACGGATCATGGCTGCCCAGAAAGACTGCGGGGCGGCGCTGTTCCGTCCCACTCGGCGCATTTGTTGACGCGGCGGGAAACTGCCCCGATTGCGCCTGCTCCAGCCAGGCGCGCACTTCGCCCGCCGGAAACAGCAATTTTCCGGTCGCGCGCGAACAGGGCACCGCGCCGGAAGCCGCGAGGTCATAGATCTTGCGCTCTTTCAGCCGCAGAAGCGCGGCCAGTTCCCTGACCGTCAGGTAGTCGTGCGGTGGAAAATCCGTGTGTGTCATGGCCTCGGCGGGGTTTGGCAAGGGCGCCCGATGCGCCCCCGTCCCTGTCTATCAATTCGCGGGCGCGTTGGGAAAGAAGAGTTGCTGATCGGCGACCTTGTAGCCGGCGATGGCCGCCTGCCCTTCGGCCGAGATCAGCCAGTCGGAGAAGGTCTTGGCCGCCTCGACTTTCACCGAGGGGCATTTCTCCGGGTTCACCGGGATGACGCCATATTGGTTGAACATGTCCGGATCGCCCTGCACCTGGATGGCGTAATCCTGTTTGTTGCCAAAGCTGATCCACGTGGCGCGGTCGGTCATGACATAAGCGCCCATGCCGATGCCCGCATTCAGCGTGGCGCCCATGCCGGAACCGGTTTCCCGATACCAATCACCGGAGCCGGCGGTCGGATCGAGACCGGCATCGGCCCAGAGCGCGCGCTCTTTCTTGTGTGTGCCGGAATCGTCGCCGCGTGACGCAAACAGCGCGCCCTCTTCCGCGATTTTCGACAAAGCGCCTTCAACATCATCCATGCCACCCACGCCCGCCGGGTCCGCCGCCGGACCGACAATGACAAAATCGTTATACATCAGGTCCGTGCGGTCGGTGCCATAGCCAGCGGCAACGAATTTCTCCTCGGACGGCTTGGCATGAACCAGCAGCACATCGCCATCGCAATTCTCGGCGTTCTTGATCGCCTGCCCGGTGCCGACGGCGACCACGTTGACCTGAATGCCGGTCTTGTCCTGAAACATCGGCAGCAGGTAGTCGTACAGGCCCGAGTTTGCCGTGGACGTGGTCGATTGCACGATGATCGACGCGTCATCCGCATACGCCGCACCCGTCAGCATGACCAGCGCCAGTGCTCCGGTGATCCCTGTCTTTTTCATGAGTTTAACTCCCTTGTGTCAGACCGTGATACGGCCATTCAGATAGTCCCGCGCAACCGCGCTTTGCGGCGCGCGAAAGAAGATGTCCGCCGGGCTGTGTTCGGCCACGCGCCCCGCGCTCAGGAACAGAACGTCATCCGCGAGGCGGCGCGCCTGTCCGATGTCATGGGTGACGAAAATGATCCGCACTCCGCGATCCCGCGCCTGCGAGACGATGGTTTCAATGCTGCGCACGGAGGCCGGATCGAGGCTGGCGGTGGGTTCATCGAGGAACAGCACCTCCGGCTCCGTGGCAAGCGCGCGGGCCAGCGCCAGCCGCTGCGCCTCACCCCCGGACAAGAGCCGCGCCGGTTGACGCGCCTTGTGCAACAAGCCGACATGATCGAGCAGCGCGTCCCGCCGGTCCCTCGGTTTGCTCCGGCTGCGCAGCACGAAATCCACGTTCGCCGCCACGGAGCGGCGCAGCAGAACCGGCCGTTGAAACACAAGCGACTGTCGCGCCGTGGCCTCCAGGGCCGAATGCCCGCCCCAGTCGATTTGTCCGGATGTCGGCACGGTCAGCCCATGCAACACCTTGAGAAGATGCGTTTTCCCGGCGCCATTCGCGCCCATGACCATCGTGCAGCCACGCGCAGAGAGATCAAGATTCACATCCCTCAGCACCTGCGCCGAACCGAAAGTGAGGCCGAGCGCGCGCACCCGCAACGGCAACAGCGGCGCGGCCTCCTGTATACCCGCGTCTCGCGCGGACCGGATCAGCGCCGCGTCAGACATAGGCCTGCCGTACCGCAGTCATCCGGACGGAATAGACGGCGGCATTGACCCCCAGCGCAATGACCAGCAGCACGATGCCCAGCGCCAAAGCCATGGCCAGATCCCCTTTCGACGTCTCAAGCGCGATGGCGGTGGTCATGACGCGGGTCAAATGGTCGATATTGCCGCCCACGATGATCACCGCGCCGACCTCCGCCACCGCCCGGCCAAAGCCCGCCAGCCCCACCGTCAACAGCGAATACCGCGCATCCCAAAGCAGCGCCTGAACCGACTGCAACGGCCCGAGACAGAGCGAGCGGAACTGCTCGGCGTATTCGCTGTGCAGGTCTTCGAGCACTTGCCGCGACAGCGCCGCCACGATGGGCGTAATCAGGATGGTCTGGGCGATGATCATCGCCGTCGGGGTATACAGCAAACCAAGAAAGCCCAGAGGCCCGGACCGGGACAAATGCAGATAGACCATCAAACCGACGACGACCGGCGGCAGTCCCATCAGTGCGTTCATTAAGATCAGAAGGAGGCCCCGACCACGGAACCGCGCAATCGCCATGAGCGCGCCCAGCGGCAGTCCGATCAGACAGGCCAGCGCAGTCGCGGTCAGGCTGACGCGCAGGGACAGGCCGACGATCTCCACGAGATCCCCGTCGCCCGTCGCAACCAGCGAGATGGCCAGCCCGAAGGCATCTCCCAAATCTTGCAAAATTTTCCTCCACTCGGGCGCATCCGAAAATTGCGGAAACTTTGCAGTGTTGAGGGGCGCGATGCAAGAGCCATTCGCGCGGACAGGGTATCAAAATTTATCCATGACAGGCAGATTCGCCGCATCGCGGGCAAAGAGGGAACTGCATAATTTCCGAAAGGCCCTGCCGATGCGCAGGCCTGGCATTTCAGGATGCAGGCAACGCCGCAGCGCGATCAGGCCCGAATGGGGCCACACCCGATCCTGCGCAGGCGATCAGGCGTCTCAGCGCAGCAACGCGATGGCCACCGCAAGCCAGACCGCCCCGAGACTGAAGAACACGCTGTTCCATCGCCACGCGATCGTAAAGGACGAGACCGGCGAAAATTGTGACATGAACAGGGTTGTACCCGAGAGCGGGGAGACAGCGGTGCCCATGCCCCAAAGCGCCATGAAGACCGCCCCAAGCAGCGGCAGCGGCAAGCCCAGCGCGGCGGGGTCGGCCAGGGTGGTAAAAACCACGAGCAGGATCACCGGGTGGAGACCCGCCGCGCAGACCGCGAGATAGGCCCAGATCGCAAGCAGGGTATCGACAAAGTCAACGCCGGTGCCAAGCCCGGCCCAGGGAACGGCACCGTTCGTGCCATGATCATGCGGAAGTGACGCAGAGATCGCGACCCCGAAGATATTCGCCGCCACGAAGAGCGTGCTTTCCGTGCGCATCCCCGGATAGGATTGGATAACGCCGCGCACCACCTGCGCAATGCGCTGAGGATCGCGCCGGGCATGCACCAGTGCCAGCCAGGACAGGCCGAAGCACGGCGCCGCAATGGCAATGGCAGTCGTCAGGCGCAGCCCGCCGATCTCGATCAGCGACAGGGTCAGGGCGAACAGCAAAAGGATGGCAACCAGCATACGCAGCGCGGCCGGCCAAAGGTTTGGCATCGGCGCACGCGGCGGCGCCGGTCCTTCCGGTTTTGCCCCGCGATGCACAAGGCGGTTGTAGACCGCAGCCCAGATCAGAAATCCCACCGCGATGAACACGCCGTAGGGTGCCATCTGAAACCACGCCACCCCCGGCAACGCAGAAAGCACAACCGCCGTTCCGACAAGGAAGGGCGACCAGCTCGCCGCCGTGCTGAACCCCCACAGGATCGCGCAACGCAGCCGCTGTCCGGCCTCCGGATCGTCCTTCACATCGTCAAGGATCGGGGTCAGCAGCCCCATCCCGGCAAGATTGAACCCGGCCCCGAGCCCATGCGCCGCGCTGGAGATCGCGATGAAACGCCGCCCCGGCGGCATCCGCGACAGCCCCTGCCGCAGCGCCATGAGAGACGGGCTTTCCCCGGCGGCGGCGCGCAACCAGCCAACGGAGGCAAAAATCAGCATGAAGGGCAGCGTCTTGAGCACACCCTCGCTCAGAATGGACCACAAAGCGCCGAACCGCAGGCCGAGACCGATGGAGACCACAAACAGCACCAGTGCCGCGATCTGCTGCGGGCGGCGGATGCGGGCAAACTCAAGCAGGACAAAAGCCACCAAGGCCGCGCCTGCAACGGGCAGCGCGGCGGCAAGACCGAAGAGATCGGCACAGGTCGCCAGCGCCGCCGCGATGGCATAAAGGCCCATCGACACAGGACGCGGGGCCGTGGCGGCATCAGCGGGGGGCATTGCTGTCATTGGGCGGGTCATGGTCCTCGACGATCATCAGCTCGAAGGTGACGCAGACCGGGCCACCGCCGGGCTGCAGGACTCCATCAAACTGCCTGCCCTCAGGATCGACGCAATGCATGGGAAGATGCAAGCGCCCATTCCAGTGTGCGCCCGGCAGGACAAGCACCTCGGAGATCGGTGATGCCATGTCGCCGCCTTCGGCGAACCGCGCGCCGATCAGGCTTCCAATGCCAAGGATCCGCGTGTTTTCAAACCCCGCCTCCTCGATCATCGCGGTGATGGCGCCGTGCACATCGTGATGCGGGTTCACCTTGGCCAGCAGAGCATTGCCTTGGCCACCCTTCCCGCTCCCAACGGGATGGAAAATCGGGAACCGGGTTTCTTCATCCAGTGCCACCTCGAACCTGCCGCCGTCAAAGGTGTGCAGCATCACAGTGCTGTCCTCCACCACGATCATCCGATCCGGCAACAGGTGGCCGCAGAATATGGCACCCGCCTCCTCCCAGACCGCATGGCAGTGCAGCCACCACGCCCCGTCCCGCCGGCCTACGATGGCCGTTCCAAAGCGGATGCGAGCCTGACTGCCCTCACGGGTTTCACTGTACCAGGCCGCGTGCACCCCATCGTCGCAGGTGTCGGGCATGACATAGGCGAAAGGGCCCATAGCCATGCCATCCACCGTCAGAGCCGCGCTGTCGCACCCGGCGCGGTCCATGACATCCGCCACCGCCTCCATCAGCGTCTGCCCGGCAGGCAGAGACACAGGCATGGAGCGGGCATGGCCATGGACAGCGCGAAACCCCACCTCGGCGGGCGGACCCAGGTGGCGCAGGCGATCGCGCGTCACGCCCCCTCCATCGGCCAAAGGCCCCGCGCCTCAAGCGCCTCGCGCACCAGATTCTTGGTGATCTTGCCATAGCCGGTCTTGGGCATCTCATCGAGAAAGATGTACCGGTGCGGCAGCTTGTATCGTGCCAGCTGTGGTTCGAGCAGCTGCGCGAGCGCCGCCGGCTCCACCGTCTGCCCCGGCTCGCAGACACAGACCGCCAACCCCACTTCGCCCCAGCGCGAATGCGGCATGCCGAGGATCGCCACCTCGGACAACGCCGGATGCGTCAGCAGAAGCTCTTCGATCTCGCGCGGATAGACGTTTGATCCGCCAGAGATATACATGTCCGAAGAGCGACCGGTGATAAACAGATAGCGCTCATCGTCCATATGGCCGAGATCGCCGGTACGGAACCAGCCATCCCGGAAGGCTTTCTCATTGGCCGCGTCATCGTTGTAGTACCCTGCGCAGACCGCCGGACCGGCGACGCAAATCTCGCCGGTCTCAAACGGGCCAAGCTCTGTTCCGGCATCATCCTGAATGCTGACATGCAGCCCGGTGCGCTCGACGCCGCAGGTGCCGATGCGGGCCTGCGGCCCATCCTCCAGGCTATGATCCTGCGCCGGCAGGACAGTGATACATCCGGTGACCTCGCCAAGGCCGAAATACTGCACAAGCACCGGCCCGAGCGTGCGCAGCGCCTGTTTCTGATCCTCGCGATACATCGGCGCCCCGGCATAGATCACATAGCGCAGGCTGGAGTGATCATGGGCGGTGACGCTCGGGTGTTCCGTCAGCATCTTCACGATGGTCGGCACGGTGAACATGTTGGTGATCCGATGCCGCTCGACCAGCCGCCACGCCTCTGCGGGATCAAACTTGCCGGAAGGCAAAAGCACGGAACCAACGCCGCCCGCGACCATCATCAACTGATGCATGCCCGCGCCATGGCTCAGCGGCGCCACGACAAGGCTCATGTCGTCGGGCGTGGTGCCGGGGCACAGGTCATTGAGGTGGTTGAGCGCCGTAAAGGTCAACTGACCATGGGTCAGCACAACCGCCTTGGGCCGCCCGGTCGAGCCGGAGGTGAAGAACAGCCAGCATGGCGCATCGCGGTCAACGGGCACATTCGCAACCTGCGCCCCATGATGGCGGGCGATGACATCCCGATACGGTGTGCCAAAGCCGGTGCCGATGCAGATCACCTGTTCGAGCTTCGGCGCCGCAGCGACACAGGCACGGGCGTGGTCCGGATAGCCCTCTTCACAGAACATCAGGCTGACATCGGATTTCTGCGCGAGATAGGCCACTTCATCGGGGCGCTGGCGGAAGTTCGACGGCACCCAGACAGCGCCGATACGCCAGCAGGCGAACATGATCTCGGTCATCTCGGGGTTGTTCGGGGATTGCACCATGATGCGATCCCCTGGCCGGACACCGAAGTCTTCGGCCATGGCGGCAGCCAGCGCGCTGACCCGCGCATCCAGTGCTCTCCAGCTCAACACGTGATCCCCCCGGATCAGCGCTGGTCGGTCCTTCAGCCGTGCGGCGTTCTTTGTCAGGAAATGCGCAAGATTGTGTCCGCGCACGGACCACGGCAGTTTCGGATCCCGGTTCGCGCTCATTTCACCCGCTCCATGATCGACACATAGGACGCCACCGCCGCGCCCCCCATGTTGAACACACCCGCGAGCTGTACATCCGGCAACTGCATCGCCCCAGCTTCTTCGGCCAATTGCATCGCGGCCATGACATGCTGCGACACGCCGGTGGCGCCGATGGGATGGCCCCTGGACTTGAGCCCGCCAGATGGGTTGACCGGCAACGGCCCGTCCCGCTGCGTCACCCCATCGCGGATCACCCGACCGCCCTGTCCGCGCTCCGCAAGGCCCATGGCCTCATACTCCAGCAGTTCGGCGATGGTGAAACAATCGTGGGTCTCAACCATGTCGAGATCGCTCAGCGTCAGCCCTGCCGCCTCCAGCGATCCTGCCCAGGCGCGGCGCGGTCCGGCAAATTCCGTCGGGTCCCGCCGGGAAAGGGCGAGGATATCATTGGCCTGTGTGCGGGCGCGGAAGGCGATGGCGCGCTGCATGTCCGCCGCCACATCCGGATGCGCAATCACCAACGCCGCCGCGCCATCGGAGACAAGACTGCAATCGGTGCGCCGCAGCGGTCCGGCTACACGCGGATTTTTCTCCGAAACGGTGTTGCAGAACTCCATGGAAAAGGGCTTTTGCATATGGGCGTAGGGGTTGAGCATCCCGTTGGCGTGGTTCTTGGCCGCGATCATAGCAAGCTCGCGGGAATGATCGCCGTTCTGCTGAAAATAGCTCTGCGCGATTTGCCCGAACACCCCGGCAAAACCGGCCTCGCCGCCTTCTTCCGCGCGATAGGCCGCAGACAGCAGGATATCCCCGATCCGCTGGCCAGGCGTTGCGGTCATCTTCTCCGCACCAACCACAAGCGCAACCCGGCCTCGCCCTGCGGCGATGAAATCCAGCGCCGCATAGAGCGCAGCCGAGCCGGTGGCGCAGGCATTTTCCAGATGAACCGCAGGCACGGAGGCCAACTCCGGCACCGCCATGCCGACCAACGCCGCCTCGAACCCCTGCTTTGAGAACCCGTTGTTGTAGCAGCCGACGAAGATGCCTTCGATATCCTCCGCCCCGATCCCGGCATGGGTCAGCGCATCGGGCACAACGCTGCGGATCAAGGCCAGCAGGTCTTCCTCCGGTGCCTTGCCAAATTTGCTATGGGCCCAGCCAACGATCTGTGGATGTGCAGCCATGAAACGATCCTCCCCTGCGCCCCCCGATAAGCCGGGCTCCCAAGCGAGGACAGTGCCCCGAAGTCGGGCCTGCCTCAAGGGGCCGGACGTCGCGGCGTGACGCCAGCGGCGCGTAACCTCCTTGACAAGGACCCCCGCTTGCCGGTCACAATACTCAGAATTGCGGCATTCCAAAGGATCACACGCAATCAGGGAATGACGCAGTATGGATGGCCAGTGAGCGCGAGCGACTGTCCGGAAAAGCCCCGGTGACTTGAGGGTGAAACAGAAAGGCGCGTCTTGATCTCCCACCACTTCAGAGATGCCATCACTGCCGAAATCGGGAACAGACCCGAAGATCTGCGATGGAAGAAGCGGCGCATCCTCAAAACCCTGAGGGAGCTTTTCGAGATGGATGCGGCCTTCATTTCGCGCTTTACCGCGACCGAACGGGTCTTTGACGAAGTCGACGTGGACGGGACCCAGGATGCCGTTCGCGCAGATCAATTGCGCCCCTCGCCCCTCAACGAAAGCTATTGCAGCCGCGTCGCGCGGCGCCAGGTGCCCAATATGCTCACGGATGCGCGGCTTGAGCCGTCCGTTGCGGACATTGCAGCCACGCACAGCCTGCCCGTTGGAGGGCACATCAGCGTGCCGATCGAATTCTCGACCGGCCGGATCTACGGCATGCTCTGCGCCTTCAGCCGGCAGCCGAAACCGGATCTGAAAGAGCGCGATCTGGCCTTTTTCACCCTGTGCGCCGACCTGCTTGCCCGTGATATGGAAACCATGGCGCAGCACAGCGAAGACGACGGTGCATCTGCAGACATCTTGCAAGACGCGCTGGGAAACGCCACGTTCGATTTCCATCTGCAACCGATCCGCGCCCTGCCAGACCGAACCGCCCTTGGCTATGAGCTGCTGACCCGCTTCCCGGACAGACTGGGCATGACGTCAGAGGTGTTCCAGCGGGCAAAACACCTGGACATGGTTGCCTCGCTGGAGGAGATCGTCGCCCGTGGCTCCGGCACGGTTCTGGATCTGTTGCCGCCGGGCGCGTTCCTGACGATCAACTTTTCCACATCTTCCATCGAGGATCTGGATATTGCCGCGCTGTTCCGGCCTGCGGATCGGCACCGCGTGGTCATCGAGCTGACCGAACACGAGCGTGTCGCCGATTATGCCAGTTTCGGCACGGCTATACGGGCGCTGCGCGCCCTCGGGTTCAGGATAGCGGTGGACGATGTCGGGGCCGGCTATTCCAGCCTGCGCCATGTTCTGGTGCTGAAACCGGATTTCATCAAGCTGGACCGCTCTTTGATCAGCGGGATCGACACGAGCGTCGAGCAACAAAACCTGGTATCCTCGCTGCGGGCCTTCGCGCAGCTGCAGGGTGCCGGTATCATCGCAGAGGGCATCGAAACGCAGGAGGAACTCGCCGAACTTGAGCGCCTCGGTGTCGATGCGGCGCAGGGGTTCCTGCTGGGCCGACCCCAGCTATACACCGAGGTTCTTGCCGGGACGCAGAACAGAAGCTGATCCATATTGGCGGTGAATTCGACCGCCCCGCGCGTTTGGCTTGTTCTGAACGAACCGCTTTGACCTGCCGAAAATGTCGTTGGTCGAAAGAGCGTCTTTTGCCCGGCACAGCGTCAGGACCGAAGGCCACTGCGGCCCGTTGATCAATTGGCCGGAAAAAGACAGGTGGCCTCAAGCTTGCAATTCAGCGTCCCAATAAAGGAAATCCATCCAGCTTTCGTGCAGATGGTTCGGCGGGAATTTCCGGCCAAGATTGAGCAGCTCCTGCGCCCCCGGCTGGCGCGGCGGTTTGCGCAGGGAAAAGCCAACCTGCCGCACGCTCTTGGAGCCTTTGCGCAGGTTGCACGGCGCGCAGGCTGCCACGACGTTTTCCCAGCTTGTCACGCCCCCGGCGGCGCGCGGGATGACATGGTCAAAGGTCAGTTCGGAGCGACTGCCGCAGTACTGGCAGCGAAATTCGTCCCTCAAAAAAAGATTAAAGCGCGTGAAGGCCACGCGCTTTCTCGGTTTTACGTAATCTTTCAGGACGACGACACTGGGTATTCGCAAGGTCATGCTTTGACTGTGCACAACCTCGTCATACTCGGCCACGATGTCGACCCTGTCGAGATAGGCCGCCTTGATCGCCTCCTGCCACGGCCAGAGGCTCAGCGGATAGTAGGACAAGGGTCTGAAGTCCGCGTTGAGCACAAGCGCCGGATGATGTTTCAAGGCGCCCGGCTCGCGGACAAAATTGGTTCTGAAATTGCCGTCCATTGGGGGACTCATCCTTCGCCCTGCCTGCCTTCACGATCGAGACCCAGGGCGGGACACCCCGCCCCAGCTTAGAGCCACTATATCTCGCGTTCGCGCTCTGGCAAGCCCCGCAACATACAGTAGTCCGCCCAAGCAATAGAGCCGCCGCGTAACGCCTATATGACGGGCAGTGCCTCAAAAGAAGTGTAGCGCGGCCGCGCCAACAAACCATTGCCAGCGGTGCTTTGGCGCACTAGGTCAGCCACGACCGACGCTGCGACCAAGGGCTTTATCATCATGCACACCCCTTACTACCTGATCGACAAGTCCCGCTTGCTGCCGAACATGGAAAAGATCGCCTGGCTTCGTGAGCACTCCGGGGCCAAGGCGTTGCTCGCGCTCAAGTGCTTTGCAACGTGGTCGGTGTTCGATTTCATGTCCGAGTATATGGACGGCACCACCTCCTCCTCGCTCTTCGAGGTGAAACTCGGCCGTGAAAAGTTTCCCGGCGAGACGCATGCCTATTCCGTGGCCTGGGCGCCCGATGAAATCGACGAGGTGCTGGCCTCTTCGGACAAGGTGATCTTCAACACCGCACAGCAACTTGCCCGGTTCGAGCAGGTCAGCCGGGGCCACACCCGCGGGCTGCGCGTCAATCCCGGCGTGTCGACTTCCGGGTTCGATCTGGCCGATCCGTCCCGCCCCTTCTCCCGCCTGGGCGAACATGCGCCCGAAGGGATCGAGCCGGTCGCCGATCTGATCAGCGGCTTCATGTTCCACAACAACTGCGAGAACGCCGATTTCGAGCGGTTCGACGCCATGCTGGGCATGATCGAGCAGCGCTTCGGCCACCTGATCCGCCGCATGGACTGGATCAGCCTGGGCGGCGGCATTCATTTCACCGGCGAAGGCTACCCCCTGGACAAGCTGGCCGAGCGGCTCAAACGCTTTGCCGGGGAGAATGAGGTCCAGGTCTATCTCGAACCCGGAGAGGCGGCGATCACGCAATCGACGACGCTGGAGGTGACGGTGCTCGACACCCTCTTCAACGGCAAGAACCTGGCCATCGTCGACAGCAGCATCGAGGCGCATATGCTTGACCTGCTGATCTATCGTGAGAGCGCCAAAATGAACGAAAGCGGCGATCAGGAGTGGATGGTTTGCGGTAAAAGCTGTCTTGCGGGCGATATCTTTGGCGAATTCCGCTTTGAAAACGCTCTGAAACCGGGGGATCGGCTGTCCATTCAGGACGCCGCCGGATATACCATGGTCAAGAAAAACTGGTTCAACGGCGTCAAGATGCCCGCAATCGCGGTGCGTGAACTGGACGGAACGACCCGTCTGGTGCGCGATTTCACCTATGAGGATTTCTCGGCGGCGCTGTCGTGAAACTGTCGCCGAAAGGCGAGAAAACACCCAAAAACGGAGGCTGGATACGTTGAAGAAGAACGTGCTCATCATCGGCGCTGGTGGCGTCGCACAGGTCGTGGCGCATAAATGCGCGCAGAATAACGACGTGCTGGGAGATATTCATATCGCCAGCCGAACCAAATCGAAATGTGACGACATCATCGCCTCTGTCCACGACAAGGACGCGATGAAGCAGGACGGCATTCTGGCCTCTCATGCGGTGGATGCCACGGACAGCAGCGCCGTGGCCGCGCTGATCCGGGAGACGGGATGCGGGATCGTCATCAACGTCGGCACCGCTTTTGTGAACATGCATGTGCTCGATGGCTGCATCGAAGCAGGCGCCGCCTATATCGACACGGCGATCCACGAAGAGCCGGACAAGATCTGCGAAACCCCGCCGTGGTATGCCAACTACGAGTGGAAAAAGCGCGATCTGTGTGCCGAAAAGGGCATCACGGCGATCCTTGGCGCCGGCTTCGATCCCGGCGTGGTGAACGCCTATGCGCGCTTTGCCATCGACCAGATGGACACCGTGAAATCCATCGACATCGTCGACATCAACGCCGGCTCCCACGGCAAGTATTTCGCCACGAACTTCGACCCGGAAATCAATTTCCGCGAATTCACCGGCGTGGTCTACTATTGGGAAGACCAGCAGTGGAAAGAGACGACCATGTTCGCCTCTGGCCACGAATGGGACCTGCCCGTCGTTGGCCCGTCCAAGGCCTACCAGTCCGGCCATGACGAGGTGCACTCGCTCGCGACCAACTACCCCGAGGCGGACGTGCGCTTCTGGATGGGCTTTGGCGATCACTACATCAACGTCTTCACCGTGCTGAAGAACATCGGCCTGCTGTCGGAGCAACCGGTGTTGACCGCCGAGGGACAGGAAGTGGTGCCTTTGAAGGTGGTCAAGGCCTGCCTGCCCGACCCGTCGAGCCTCGCGCCCGACTACACCGGCAAGACCTGCATCGGCGATCTGGTCAAGGGGACGAAGGACGGCAAGGACGTCGAACTGTTCGTCTATAACGTCGCCGACCATAAGGAAGCCTATGAGGAAGTGGGCAGCCAGGGGATCTCCTACACCGCCGGTGTTCCGCCGGTGGCAGCCGCCTTGCTGGTGGCCTCCGGGGAGTGGGATGCGGGAACGATGAAGAACGTCGAAGAGCTTGATCCCAAACCCTTCTTCACGCTGCTTGATCAAATGGGCCTGCCAACACGGGTTCAGGTCGGCGGCCTGGGCGGCGACGACAAGGCCTGGACCGACGTCTGAACCTGAACGGTTGTTCTGACATTCCGAGCGCCCCGCCTTGCAACAGGCGGGGCGTTTTTTCTGGCGGCGCGCCGTGCGCTTACGCGCCCGGGGCCTTGACCACCGACAGGTCCAGCCTGAGATCCGTCAACCGCAGCAGAGGAAGCTGGTTCAGCCCGCTTTCGAGCTGGGAGAACAGAGTGATGTCGAAGGACAGGAAGGCCCCCGGCGGCGGTGCGTTCGGCGCGCCGGACTGGCCAAGGGCGATGTCCTGCGCCGTGAACCAATCGGCAAGGACCGCGGCGAAGGGTTTGAGATCCCCCGTGTCATTCGACAGACCGACCCAGCCCTCGATGGCCTGTTTCAGCCCGGCAACCGGCAAATCGAAGGACCGCACGAGGACAACCGGCATCAATGGCACGAGGTTCATGGCCTGCGCCGACGATCCGGACGGTGCGCCGATCGGGAACCCGTACCGCACATCCAGCTTCAGCCGCCGGTTCTCGGCCATGGCGCTGACGTCATCCATCCTGACCGAGGACAAGGTGCCGGATATCTCGTCAAGGCCCATCAGCTCTTCCAGCAGACGCCGGATATAGACGCCCAGATCCTGATCCCTCTCTTTGACCACCTTGGGCCAGATCGGATAGATCGTGTTGTTGACCACGAAGGGAGTCAGCGGGTTGGTCAGCGCCACGATGGGCGTTTGATAGATGAACTCAGGGTTCGAGAGTACCGTGGGGTCCGGGTAGATCTGTGCGTTACGGCGAGTGCCGATGCCGGAATTGGCGTTCTCGAAGGCCAGCGTCGTCAACCTGGACACCTGCACCCGATGTGTCACGAAATTTCCGGACAGCATCCCGCCCGGATCGTATTGCGTTGTGGTGATCCGATCGCCATGCGTGCTGGTCTGCCCCTCATAGGGCTCCATGGTTCCCGGATCGAGCGCGACAACCGTCTTTTCCCCGACCCATGGGTTGGGGCCCGTCACAAGCGGATCAGACGTCAGCGTGATCTCTCGCGCGCCCCCCTCCTGCAGCTTGTCCGTGACGGTGTCCTGCTCTAGCGTGTAGACTGGGCCGGTCGCCTCGAACAGCGCCGTGTTCGCCGGCACCCAATCCGAATTATTGGCAAGCTGCGTGACCAGCGTCGCGAAACTCTGCAGCGCATCCGCCGCGCCGCTCTCCGGGACCGGGCTGATCTGGCCGCGCAACACCTCGTAGCCGGCCGCGAACCGCGCCAGCGCCTCGAACAGCGTATAGCTGACCGGTGCCCCGACAAAGTCGGCCGTGACCGACGATCCCGCCTTGATCCGCGTGTTGTAGATCAGGTTGAGCGTGATCTCGTCCCGGGACAACAAACGCGCCTGATAGGTCGTGGTGTAAATCCAGCTTGTCAGCTCCGCCAGCGACGCCGGCTCCGTCACATCCGGCACTTTCGTGCCCTGAGCGATCATGGTCGGCGGCGTCGGATATTCGCGATAGGCCAGCGGGATGATCGTCTCGCCCATCTGCGGCGCCACGGTAAAGGCGTTGATGAATTGCAGCCAGACGGAGGGCGGCGCCTTCTCGTCGTGGGTGCAATAATCCAGCGCCCGATCATCGAGGAACACCTGAAGGTGCGTCACCGCCCATTCGAGCGCGAATTGCTCGAAGGCGTCCTCTTCGATCTTCTGATCCGACACCCCGTAGAGGAAGCTCGTGGTCGTTTTCTGCCCACCCTCCCCGGCCGGGATATCCACCCGTGCGGTGCCAAGACCAAAGCCGCCGCCCTTTGTTTCCACGCCGGTCTGCCCGGAGGGGCGCTGCATCTGGCCAAAGAGTTGCAGACGGTTGTTCATGTTCTGCGGCAACGCCTTGGCAAAGCTGACGTCGGTCTGAACGATCGTGTTGATCGCATAGGCACTGCCGAGCGCCGCGCGCATCTGCTGCGCCATGAGATCCTGCCCCTGACACAGGTCGCTTCCCTGCCCCTGGAAGGCCGGATCCTTGAGCAACCAATCCACCTCATTGTCCGAATAGCGGTCGGCAATGGCCTCCCGCGCTTCGGCAATCGCGCGATAGGCATCGGGGGCCTGCGCGAAGGTGTTGGAGGCATTCTCCGCGCCAAGGATATTGTCGATGGCCGAGAACGCGCCCCGCGCCATCTGATCGAGATCCACGTCCGAGAAGGTCCGCCGTGCCGGCAGACTGCCCAGACCGGGAAGGTCGTTCGGCATGGCAACGTCGCCCGAGCGCAGCTTGGTGTCGAGCGGCTTGGGCGCGAGATAGGCCCGGCGCGTCTTGCTGATCTGCAGATCCGTCACGTTGGTGGAGACAGCCCAAAGCCCCTTGGGCTGGGCAGAGCTGCTCTTGGCCTCATCGGCCAGCGCGGTCGGCGCGGGCTTGGGCACGACCACACCGTTCGCATCCGCCGGTCCGGTTGCAAGCGTATAGCCCGGGAAGGCTATGGCGAAATCGGCTGCGAGCTGCTGAAGGGCCTCCGGATCGGATTGCGCAGGCACGGCATTGAGCACGCGTATGGCGTTCTCATAGCCCGCCGCCATGACCTCCGGCGCCACGAAGTCCACCCGCTTGATCCCGAAATCAACCGCGATTTCAAAGACAAGCGGCAGGGCATCCGCCGCGCCCGGCACCGCAATGCTGAGCGTGACGCCCGGCAGATCGGCGCCCGTGCCGCCGGTCAGATAGCTCTCGACATCCGAGATCATCGACAGCACCGCCAGGGTCTGCGGCCCATCGAGCGCGATGTCCGAGCCGGTGCTGTCAAGGTTTGTGCGCACGAACATCTGTGTCGTTGCCGTGCCATCCGGCCCCTTGGCCGAGAGTTGGTCAAACAGTGTCCGGTAGAGCTCAGCCGTGGCAAGCGCGCTGTCCGATCCCGGTGTCGGGAGCGCATCGGCGGACGGGCATAGGTAGACGCTGAGCATGCCCGGCTTGGCGACGGCCCCCGTGGCAAGCCCGGTGCCTTCGTCGATGGCGGCGCAGGTGGTGTTGTCCGTCGGATCGGACCAGGCGTTGAAGTCAAACACCGAGCGAATGCCCGACCAGTTGCCCAAGGGGACAAGATCGTCGAAGAACAAGGTCGCATGATCCGAGACAAGGGCGCGCGCCCCGCCGAAACTGTTGCCGAAGGCGTCGACGATCAGCGCATCGACGCTCGCGGTCTGACCGATGGAGGCATAGCGGTTCGGCTCCGGCGTCATCGGCGGATTGTCGACGGCCAGTTTGTAGAGCGGCACGAACAGGCGCCACGACTGGGTGGTGTCCGTCTCGCTTTCCTTCTGCGGGCCCGATGGCACGGACAGCCCCGATGCGCGGTAGCCCGTGCTGCCCGGCACCTGATAGGCGATCAGGCTGTAGAGATTGGCCAGATGGTCCATGACGGCCTCACCTGTCGGCTCCGCACGGCTCAGCTCAAAGCCAAGCGCCCCCGCTGCGGTCGAGACATAGGACGTCTCATCCGCCGCCTCTGTGGTCTGGGCAAAGTAGAGCAGGTCCGGCGTGGTGTTCTCAAGCACAACCGCATTGGCGTATTGCGGCACCTGATAGACCTGCCCCGCCGGAGCCAGCTCCAGCTCGAACAGGAAGGTCACCGGCGCAAAGTTCTGCGAGCCGAACAGCGCATCGGGCAATCCATTGCCATCCGCGGTCTCGAAGGTCAGGAAATATCCCGTCTGATTGGTGACGCTTGCCTGTTCGAGGATCTGCAGGAAGCCCTTGGGATCGTTCGCATTCGCGCCGACGGCGACCGTCTCTTCCTGCGTCAGGGCCAGCGCCTCGATCGTCGCGGGCGGCACGCTTTGCGTGGTGGTGTTGGTCCGCAGCACGAAAAGCTGTTTGGCCGCTGGGTCAGAGGCCAGCCCCGGTTGATCGGCGGCGCTCTGGAACAGCAGATCGACCGGTTTGGCGGTGGCCGTCCCGGCGACAAGCGCCGCGAGCAATTCGCGCATGGCCGTCTGCTGGGTCAGGTCCGCCGCGCCCAGCGCATAGGTGGTTTCGAGGAACTGGCCTTCGCCCGCCGGAACCTTGCGGATCACCATCTCGATAGACAGCGCAAAGGTCGTGTCCGTGGTCGGCACCGGGTTTGTCTGTGGATCGAAGGCTTTGCCGGTCCGGCGGGTGGACAAGCTAATGGCGAGCGGCGCAGAAGCCTTGAGCGCCGTCAGCATGGAGGCCGGGAAAGGCCGAAGCGAGCGCGCCGTGCCGCCCGCCGGTGTCCAGGTGATGGGATTGGCCAGCGCAAAGGCCTGCGGCCCGGATTGCAGAACCGGCATGACGCTGGCACCGGACGGCACGGACAGACCGCTGCCGCTGATCGCATAAGGCGCAACATCGGCGGCGGTCACCTGCCAATCGGCATCGACCGTGAGCCAGGCCTGTGCCGCATCGCCAAGCAGGCTGACGGTGTAATCCTGCGTCGCGCCCACCGGAAATTCCTGCCAGATCAGCGCATAAAGCGGATTGGTCTCCGCAAGCGGGCCATCCGGCACCTCCATCCCCTCGGTCTTTGGTAGGCGCAGGCCAGAGCGGAAGAATTGCGCCATCTGCCCCGCCACCTTGCGCATCTCGCCGCTCTTGACCGCTGCGAGATAGATATCCGACAGCTTGCCGCTCTCGGTCTCGTCATTCTGCATCTGCGTCAGAACCGCATTGAGCGCCGAACGCACCACCGCCTGGAACCAGTCGAGGAACATCGACTGGCCCAGCGGCACCGTGTCATCGGCCACCTCCGCGAGGGCGGCATCGCCCGCAGGGCTGGTGATATTGGTGTAAAGTTCGTTGAAATAGTCCTGCAGCGTGGTGTTGATCCAGCTCTTCGAGACGTTGCTCTTGCTGGAGAACTTGTAGCTCAGCTCCGTATCACGGCCCTTGGTCGCCAGCGTCAGGAACGGCGGCATCG
This sequence comes from Pacificoceanicola niger, assembly GCF_048553275.1. Classification (NCBI taxonomy): domain Bacteria; kingdom Pseudomonadati; phylum Pseudomonadota; class Alphaproteobacteria; order Rhodobacterales; family Roseobacteraceae; genus Pacificoceanicola; species Pacificoceanicola niger. The sequence continues at coordinate 89,613 of NZ_JBLZMW010000011.1, read as the reverse complement.
GGAAGATCGTGGCGTATTTGTCCTCTTTCTCTTCTGCCGCCATGCCCGCAGGCGCGGCTGGCGGATTGGTCACGTTGAGCGTGAACATCTTGCCCAGCCCCTGGAGCAGGACGTCATAGGTCAGACCACCGACCAGATGCTCGGGGCTCTGGTTCAGGGAATTGACATCCTTTTGCGTAATCTCGGCATCCCAGCTTGGCAGGTTCGCAGCCCCGCTCATCGCCCAGGCCAGCATTTGCCCCGCGAGGGTCTCGAACGGCTTCAGGGTTTCGATCGTCGCCGCGCTCGGCTCCGGGAGGTACTCCATGGTCAGAGAAACCGCGAACCACGGCGCGCCGGTGGCCGCCGGATCGCTCCAGACTGTGGTGAACTCCGGTGTCATCCAGCCTGACAAGGCCGGATTCAGCCCAGCCTGCAGCGGGTAATCCGGACTCCAGGGCGTATCGCCCGCCATCGCCGCAAGAATGCTCTTCATTTGCAAGGCTTCGATATGCGCGGCGCTGTGCTGTTTGGCGATCTGCCATTCAAAGCGGAAGCTCGCCTTGAACGAGAAGCTGATGGTGATGGAGAATAGGAACAGGTTGATCTTGAGGCTGACCGACACGCTCAGGCTCGCCTCGACATAAAGCAGCAAATCACCGCCCAGACCGTCTTCGACGATCAGCTGAATGCCAACGGAGGCCTGAATGCGCACGTTGACGCTGGCCTTGATGATGACGAAATCAAGCGAGCCGTAAAGCTCGCCAATGACGCCGAATTGGCCTTTGAGCGCAAGCGCCTTGGGCTGCGTCAGCCATTCGACGATGTCTGTGTCACCCTCGCCACCATCATATTCCCTGTAGCCGACCGCGCCTTCGATAATGCCAAAGAAGGTCAGGCTGACCCCGGCCTTGAGCGGCCCGGCGACGAAATTCTTGCCCACGCCCAGACGCACGCCAAACCCGGCCGCCAGGATGGTGCTGTAATCCTTGGCGGTGAAGGTATCGTCGGTGGCGGAACTGAGCTTGGCGATGTAGAACCCGCCCGACCCGGTCACCGGGATCGGCCCGGCAAAGGCCTCGACCCGGAAACAGACGGACCAATTGTCATTGGCCGGAAACCCGAGGTCGATCTTGAAATCGCTGTTGGTATAGATCGACAGCTTCAACGCCGGCAGCGTCAGGCTGGCCGCCCCGACCTCGAAGGTGCGCAGCGCGTCCGGCAAAGTGAAATTGATGAAGAACAGCCCGACGTCGTCGCTGATCTTGGTATAGGTGATCTCGAAGGACAGCCCCTTGATGCTGCCCTTGGTGATGTAGATCTTGAGCGAGTAGAACGGCGTGTCGTCATAAAAGACAAAGCCAAGTCCGACCAGATCGAGCACCACGATATTGGCCACCACGATCCAGCCGCCATCGGGTTTGTAGACTTTGTCGTAATTGCCGTCCTTGACGGCGCTCCAGAAGTCCTTGCGCATATAGCCGAGGAATTCGTCAAAGCTTTTCAGCTTCTTGTCCGGGCCGACACGTTGGCCCACCCCAAGGTAATCGAGCTTGAGCACGCTGGAGCCTTCGTCCCCGTCGTCTTCGGGCTTGGCCAGGAAATGTGCCGGCGCTTCGGCCATCTCGCGCTCGACCGCCTCCGAGACCTCTTTGCGGGACGCATCCTCAAGCGCCGCCATCGGCCCGTCCATGGACAGGCCCTCGCTCTTTTTCTTCGGGTCCTGCGCATTCAGCGCGGCAATCCAGCCGATCTTGTCGTCGCCCTTGGTTGGCGCGAACAGCGCCAGATCGAAAAAGACGTTTCCGGGCGGAATCCGGGTGCCGAGGATCTCCATGTAGGAGTTGTGCATGGCCAGCACGAGCAGCTTGGTGCCCGGGTCCTGCGTGTTGTCGACGTATTTGAGCTGAAACAGCTCGATGGCGATCTTCAACACGCCCTCGATGGTCAGCTCCAGCTTGCCATCCGCCTCTGGCATCTGCACCCCGAAGACCAGCGCGTTCGGCGATTTTCCGGTGGCCGGCTGCCAGCCGAGGATGATCGAGAACTTGAACGCCGACAGGTCCCCGACAAGCCCGCCGAGGCTGCCCAGATCGAGATCGAAGATCAGTGCGAAGTTGAACTCGGGGCTGGTGTCCACATCGCCGAGCGTGTCGAGACTGATCCCGAAATAATCCAGATCGGAAATGCTCTGGCCGTCTTCGGAATAGAGAAAGCTCTTGAGCTTGAACGGCAGCAGCGCAAGCAGGCTGTCGTCATCGGCGCGTTGCTGCGTTTCACCGAAATCGAAGCGCAGGTTGCCCGGTGCAAAGCTGAGCGTCAGGTTCCTGGTCTCCGGCGGCGTCGGCAAGGGGTGCACGAGCAGATCATAGCCCATCTCGATACCGAGATCGGCGAAGGACAGTTTTTCAAAACTGAACATGTCGAGAAAATCGAGCTTGTTGAACTCCATGCTGCCCCAGATCCCGAAGCGCGAGCTGATGCGGCTGCTGTCCGAACCGCCGTCCTCCTCCGTGGTGGCCGAAAATTGCACTTTGTCGAAGGTGATTTTCTTCAGGTAGGTGTTGTCCGCGAAGGCGAATTCATAGGTCTTCTTGGCCACGAACGAATAGGTCTGTGCCCCGTCATGCTCGGAATAGCTTCCGTTGATCTTGATGATGTTGTCGCCGTCACCGCCCGGCGCACTTCCGCCCCCGCCCCCGAGGTTGACGCCCACGGCAAACAGGTTGTTGACCGTGAGGTCGACCTCCGCGTCGAAACTGGACAAGGCGTTGTTGGTGAACAGCGCCCGCACATAGATCACCTTGAATCCATAGCAGGTCAGCCCGTTTGCGCCGCAGGGATAGATGCTGTCCAGCACGTCGAGATCGAGGGCAAGATGCTCCGGCGACCGGGTCTGAAGCGAGGTGTTGGCGCTACCGTCATCTTCGTAGTCCACAAGCGCGAAAATCGAACTGGACTCCAGCGCCACGCACGCCCCGTCGCCGGTATCGGAGATCGAAACCCCGACGTGATGGGCGCGGAAGGCGGCAATATTGCTGTTGCCGTCCTTGTCGACCATGCCGCCCATCAGCGCCTTGATGACCGCCGGCAATTCCTGCAGGTCCAGCGCCGTATTCAACGCGAGCAGGCCGGTGAAATTCTGATCGTTCACCACTTTCACGAAATTGCTGTAGATCGAGGTTTCGCCGTTCTTCTTCACGTCGGCCTCGGCGGCCTCGATGATGGCGAGGATCTGCGCTTGCCGCGCTTCGGCGTCGGTGCAGAAGGTCGGCGCATCCTCCCAGAGCGCCCGGTTCTCGACCAGCGCCTTGATGGATTTGTCGCGGAAGAACTTGACGATCAGCACCGGCGATTCATCCAGGCTGCCCTGGGTCAGGCGCAGATCAAAGAACCAATCCGCAAGCTCGACCGTCGCGTCGGCCTTGTCGAAGGTGAACAACGGCCCCGTGTCCGTGTCATCCCGGTCCATCACGAGGAAGACCTGGTTCTGGTAGAAGGCGGCCCGGATCTCGTCACCCATGTTCTGGAATTGCAGGCTCCGGTTTTGCGCCGCGCCGCTCAACGCAAAGGTTGTCTCCTGCCAGAGGTTGTTCCCATCAAACCCGCCGACAAGGCCCAGCGGCGTCATGTTGTACTGCAGCGCATCCGCCGACGCGCCCGCGCTCGCCACCGCCATTGGCGCAAAGCTCTTTGCCGTGTTGGCATTGCTGAGCGCCTTGCGCCGCGCCGGGTTGATCCCCTTGCTTTCGGTCTGCTCAAGCGCCGGGGCGGTGATCGGGTCGATGGAGGCAAGCCCGCCATAGGGCACCATGGGAAACAGGGGGCTGGCGGTCACGCCCGCCGCGGCGCTGCCCTGGGCGGGCCAGGCCGGGATCGCCTTGAGCTTGAGTTTGTGAGCCGTGTTCGGCGTGGCCGTGTCATCCGCGCCGTTCGGCGCTTCCGGCGCGCCGCCGGTCGAGCCGTCATCTTCGAAAATCGGGCTGCCCTGCGGCTGGCTGTAATAGGTCGGCTGTGCCGTGCTTGACGAGATGCCGATCCAGGAGGTCGTGGCCGCATCCGTGAGATAGGTCGCCGGAACGGCGGGCGTCTCCTTGGTCGCGGGCCTGGCCGGGGTACTCTCGACAAAGGCGTTCTGCAGGGGCGTAAACTCCAGCACATCGCCCTGCGTGAAGGAAAACACCTCCGTCGAGGAATACCCGCAGATCAGCGCGCCGGTCTGCGCACCGCCCGCCTGCGACAGCGAAAACGCCCCCATCGGCGTCAGGTAGTACGCCTGCACCTCTCCGGTCTGCGTGACAGGACGGTCCGCAAGCACGAAGCGCGGCGTCACGCCCTGGGTTCCGCCGGTCGGGGCCAGGTTGATCTGATGGCCAAGCGTTGTCGTGAAACCGCTGGACAGGGTGCTGTCCGCCAATTCGAAGAACGTCCGCTTCGGGTCCATCGGCAGCGCCACGTCCGCATAGGCCGTCAACCGGATCTTGCCCCCGGCCCCACCCCCGACTAGGAAGGTCGGATACCGCAGCGCCAGCACATCCGCCCCGCTCTTGGCCGGGCCAAAATACATCGGGCCGGTCTCGAACGCCGCCTGATCCGTCAGATCCAGTTCCAGATCGGTGCGCAGGGTTCCCGGTGCCGGACCAGTCAGTGGAATGATCAGATCGCCCATCGGCATCATCACCTTTTCCGCCGCCCCCGGCGCGGCGGCGTGCCAGGTCACCGTGACCTGCGCCCCGACGACAAGATTGGTGATCCGGAACTCGGACAGGCCGTCGTCATAAGACACCTTGACCTGCTCGTTGCCGGGCTGCTGCACGCGCAGGACGATGTTGCGGAACGCGAAATCCGATCCGCCGTTCAGCACCTGCTGATTTGCGGTGCCCGTCACTTCGAGGAAATCAAGCCCGTCTCCGTTGATATCGAAGAACCCGAACCGGCGGTTTGAAACCCCGCGGATCTGCGATTTCATCCCGCTGGCGAAACTGGCCCAGTTACTGCCACGATCGCTGGCCGGAAAGAAAACATAGAAGCTGTCCGCATTGTAGAAACTGCTGCCAAGATCAAGGCTCTCCGGGCGCTGGTTCCCGAACACCATCGCCCCCCAGGTCGCGTCCTGCGGGTTCGACGGATCGACAAGATAGAGGCCGGTACCACCAAGTTGACCAAGTTGCATATCGTGTTCCTTTTCATACGAACTGCAGGTGTGACCGCCCTCGATTGCGGCACCGGCAAGGTGTCTAGTCCGGCGCCCCCCTGAACAGGCGCGACAGCCCCTGCGCGCTCGTGGCGACAAGGGACCGGATGAACGACAGGCTCTGAAGCGCGATTTTCGCATCGCTCGAATTCTGGGTGCTGTCCGCCGAAATCCAGACCCAGCGCGTGCCGTTGCCCTTGACCCGATCGTCCGTAAAGGTCGACTGGCCGCTCGTCTCAAGCTGAACGACGTTCTTCGACTTGGCCGTCTTGCCGAATTTGCTCAGCTGGCCGTCATAGAGCGGCGTCGGGCCCGAACGGTTGACCCGCACCACCGCCGCCTCCCGGCGCATCTGAACGCTGATGAACTGGGTCGAGAGGTTCTGTACCGTCAGCGCGGACCACCCTTCGGGCGGCACGGCGCAATAGCGTGTGAACTTTGGAAAACTGTGGAACTGCCCGTCCGCTGGCAGCGTCTCGGCGGTTATTCCATTGGTATTGGCGGGCATCGACACGCTGACCATCAGCGCCTCGACCGTTGCCGTGCTTCCGACGCCGATCGAGAGGGTCAAAAACTCCGTATCCTCTCCGGACACGAAGATCATGCCCGCGGGCCCCTGATCGTTGGTGGTGGATTGCAGCGTGACCCGTCCGGGGGGCACATCGTTGCTCCAGACCACGGTCACATCCACGCTCTGGGCATGGGGCGACGTATTGTAGAGCAAGGCGACATACAATTCTCCCTTGGTCAGGGCGGCACAGCGCGCGGATGTGCCACCCTTGATCGTGATCAATCGTCCATCGTTCCAGTCAATCGCCGAGGTATTCTCCTCCGGTTTCGCGCCGGTGCCGGACTGCGGGATTCGCGCTCCGGCACCGGCTTTGACGCCGGATCTGACGCAGATGCGTCAGGTCAGATCGACTGCAGCGAAATCGTTGCTTCGGACGAATCCTGTTCACTGTCAGCGTTCATCCAGACATATTGGAAACCGCCGCCCGAAATCGTGTTCATCACACTCCGGGACGATGTCAGATGCGGCGTGACCACGCCCGGCTCTGCCGCGGCGCCGACGCTGACCACCTGCCCGTCGAGCAGGCCATTCGGCGTCTCCCCGACGACATAGACAACGGCCTTCGACGACGTGAACTGCACCGAGATGAATTGCGTGATCGTGCTGACGATGGTCAGCTGATGCCAGCTGGAGGCAGGAACAGACCAATAGCGGCGATACTTGTTGAACTCATGCTGTGCGCCATCGGCGGGCAGCTGTTCATTGGTGAGCCCGGTGGTGTCGGTGGGCATGGAAACGCTGCCAAGCCAGATCTCGACCTGCGCCATCCCCGAATTGGACGGCATGGAAACACTCACCGTCTGCGTGTCGGACCCGGACACAAACGCAAGAGAGGCAAGGCCGGCATTCGCCGTCGTACCCGGTATCGTCACCTGCTTCGGCGGCTCTTTGTTGGACCAGTTCACGAAAAGAGTCGCATTGGTGTCATGCTGCGCCGAATTGTACACGAACACAGCGTAAAGCTGACCGGGATTCAGCGTTGTACAGGTCGCGGTTTCCCCGGCCCTCAAAGTGATCCGTTTGCCCCCGTTCCAATTGAGTGCGCCTTCCGGCAGAGCGAGAAAAGCCATGGTAATAAACCCCTGTTATCCAGTGATGACCGATGTTGCAGAGCCGCTCTTTTGCGACGGCCTGAATGATCGAGGTAAACCATAGGTAGAGAAACCAAATTCGGGCAAGGAAACTTTTCCGAAAAAAACGCTTGCTTGCTGTGACGTGTGCGGACGTTACGTAAACACAATTAATACATGTATTGCGCGGCGGCGAAGTAACCGATTGGAAACCATCGCGAACAAGACACCGCCATGGCACGACGTCAGCGGGCAACTGATTCGAAATCCGGACAAAAGAAATTTTCGCAATCCGTCGCGATTTCCCGACATCTCCCCGAATTCTCCCGATGCCGAAGCCGTGACAGACTCAAAATTCAATGATTTTAGTGTGATACAGATCACATCCCTCCCCTCACAGACCGAATCCCAAAGGCCAAACCACGCACGATTCGCCCACGATTCCCTCCCTGTCGGCTCCCGCAGATAACGAATGGATGGACTTCACGGCGGCTTTCGGGTATCGCAGGCCTCTTGCCCTTCCCGGCCTCCCTACCCCGGACATTCCACCGATGATCTCGACCCTATCCGATGCCCTCGCCGAGCGAGGTTTTGACCAGTTGACCGACGTGCAGGTTGCCGTCACCGAAGACAATCTGAGCGGGTCCGACCTGCTTGTCTCGGCACAAACCGGATCGGGCAAGACCGTCGGCTTTGGCCTTGCTATTGCGCCCACGCTCATGGGCGAGGATGCCCGGTTCGGGCCGCCCGCGACGCCGCTTGCCTTGATCGTCGCGCCGACCCGCGAACTGGCCATGCAGGTCAAGCGCGAGCTCGATTGGCTCTATGGCAAGGCCGGTGGACGCATCACCTCCTGTATCGGCGGCATGGACGCCCGCGACGAACGCCGCGCGCTTGAGCGCGGTGCACATGTGGTTGTCGGCACGCCCGGCCGTCTGCGCGATCACATCACGCGCGGCGCGCTCGACCTGACCGACATTCGTGCCGTGGTGCTCGACGAAGCAGACGAGATGCTCGATCTCGGGTTTCGCGAAGATCTGGAATTCATGCTCGGCGAGGCGCCGGAAGACCGCCGCACCCTGATGTTCTCCGCCACGGTCTCTCCCTCCATCGCCAAGCTTGCCGAGCAGTACCAGCGCGACGCGGTCCGCATCTCGACGATCTCCGGAAAATCCCAGCACGCGGACATTTCCTACAAGGCGGTTCAGGTCACGCAGCGTGACACCGAGAACGCCATCATCAATCTGCTGCGCTTTCACGATGCCCCCACCGCCATCGTCTTTGCCAACACACGCGCCGCCGTTGCACGCCTGACCGCGCGCTTTGCCAACCGGGGTTTCTCGGTTGTGAGCCTCTCCGGCGAGCTGTCGCAGGACGAGCGCAGCCATGCGCTTCAGGCTCTGCGGGACGGGCGCGCCAAGGTCTGCGTGGCGACCGATGTCGCCGCGCGCGGCATCGATCTGCCGAACCTCGATCTGGTGATCCATGCGGATCTGCCCACCAACACCGAAGCCCTGCTGCACCGGTCCGGCCGCACCGGACGCGCCGGGCGCAAAGGCATGTCGGCGCTGATCGTGCCGGACAAGGTCTCCAAGAAGGCCGCCCGTCTGCTCAAATGGGCCAAGATCGAAGCCGAATGGATCCACGCGCCAAGCGCCGAGGAAATCCTCGCCTCCGACGAGGCACGCCTGCTGTCCGATGAGACCTGGGACGCGGAGATCAGCGACAACGACAAGGCCTTCGCCGCCAAACTGCTCGAAGAGCATGGACCCGAAAAGGTCGCTGCCGCCTGCCTGCGCCTGTTCCGGGCCGGCCTGTCCGCACCTGAAGAGCTGAACAAGCCGGGCGAGCGCCCGGTGCGCGAACCCCGCGCCGCGTTCGGCCCCTCCGCCTGGTTCTCGCTCAGCGTTGGCCGCGACAAGAATGCCGAAGCCCGCTGGCTTCTGCCCCTGCTGTGCCGGGTCGGAAATCTCGACAAGGACCACATCGGACGCATCCGCGTTCAGGAGAGCGAAACGCTGGTCGAGATTGCCGAAACCGCCGCGCCGGGGCTGCAGGCACAGCTCGGCAGTGACGGTTTGCTTGAAAATGAAGTGTTCGCGACCCGCCTGAACGGCGAGCCCGAGGGCATCAACGCCCCGGCGCCCCGGCGCCCTTCGGGCAAGCCGCCCGCGCGCAGAACCCCGGAGCGCGGCCCGCGACCCGACCGCCCCGCCCCCGCGCCTGCCCGGGCGACGACCGACGAGGCCCCCGCGCCGCGCAAAAGCGCCCCGCCGAGAGACGAGGCACCGCGAGAGGACAGCGCGCCGCGCGCCAAACCAAAAAGCAAGCCATTCGACAAATCCGGTCCCAAACCGGCCGGAAAATTTGGCGGCAAACCTGCGGGCAAACCCGCCGGAAAGCCCGGCGCGAGACCAGCGGGCAAGCCGGGCGCAAAGCCGTTCGGAAAACCCAAAGGCAAGACGTTTGGCTCCGGCCCCGGCAAGTCGCCGGACGGCAAGCCCCGCGGCACTGGAAAACCTGCGCACAACAGCGATCCAAGCAAACGCGCCACCAAACCGACGAACCGCGGCGGCGACGCGCCACTGCGCCGCAAGCCAAAGTCCTGAACACGCGAAAATCCTTGCGATAACCCTATTGTCCTTCGAATTAGCCTCGGTTAAACGAGGCTTGTTCAGACGGTTTCGAAACACAAACCGTCCAGGCGCCCCTATAGCTCAGCTGGTAGAGCAACTGATTTGTAATCAGTAGGTCCGCGGTTCGAGTCCGTGTGGGGGCACCATTTTCTGCAGAATAGTTTATCACGATCAGCGCGGTGGGCGATGCGCAGGCTGCTTGTCCCCCTTTCGTCCCGCTTTGACGACATGCAGCGCAACGCTGCGGCCTGCGTCGATGAACGCCGGCCTGTTGTGACGGCGGTTACATTCAGGCGGCGCATACACGCAGCCTGCCACACAGCGTAAATACATCTTATGCGTGTTCACCGTTGCATTCTGCGGTCACTGCGTCAGAGTTGGCGGTGCGCAGCCAATGAGGATACTCACATGATACGCACCCTGCTTTCGTCGGTGGCACTCACCGCGTTCTTCCTGACACCATCCATCGCACAACAGGCCGCAGATGCCGTTGCCCCGGAAACGAGCAGCGACCTGTCCGCGTTCGACACCCTGTCGGACGCTGCACAGGCGGCGCTGGCGACGAAGGAGGCCGGGAGCCCCACCACAGCGCAGACCTGGATGGTTGCTGCGGCCAATCCCCTCGCCGTCGAAGCCGGGGCAGCGGTGTTGCGCGAAGGTGGCACCGCGGCCGACGCCATGGTCGCGGTACAGGCCGTTCTGGGGCTGGTGGAGCCGCAATCCTCCGGGCTCGGCGGCGGGGCGTTTCTGGTGTGGTACGATGCGACGTCCGGAGAGGTCACGACGCTCGACGGGCGCGAAACCGCGCCCTTGGAGGCGACACCGACGCTGTTTCAGTCGGACGATGGCGAACCTTTGGGTTTTTGGGATGCGGTCGTCGGAGGCCGGTCGGTCGGAACCCCGGGGACGCCCATGCTGATGGAAGAGGCCCACGCGCGTTGGGGCCGCGCGGATTGGGCCGGTCTGTTCGGTCCGGCGATTTCCCTGGCGGAGGACGGCTTTACCGTATCCGGACGCCTGGCCGGTGCCATCGAGGGCGGGGCCGAAAGGTTGCAACGGTTTTCCAGAACCGCCGATTATTTCTTTCCCGATGGCGAGGCGCTGCAGGCCGGTGATACGCTGATCAATGCAGAGTATGCCAACACGCTCCGCCTGATTGCCGCCCATGGCAGCGATGCCTTCTATACCGGCCCGATTGCGGACGATATCGTCGCAACGGTGCGCACGGCGGCGGGCAATCCCGGTGTCCTCAGCGCCACGGATCTGGCCATCTACGAAGTGATTGAACGCGAACCGGTCTGCGTGCCTTACCGCACGAGCGAGGTCTGCGGCATGGGGCCGCCCTCCTCCGGCGCGCTGACCGTTGGTCAGATCCTCGGCATGCTGGATCGCTACGATCTGGCCGCCATGGGCCCGGACAGTGCCGAGGCCTGGCGCTTGATCGGGGATGCCTCGCGGTTGGCTTTTGCGGATCGTGGCCGTTACATGGCCGACAGCGATTTCGTGCCAATGCCGACCAAGGGCCTGACCGCATTGGCCTATCTCGATGAGCGCGCGGCGCTCCTGGGCGGCGATGCGGCCCTGACGGAGGTTTCTGCCGGATCGCCCGAATGGGATCACGCCATGCTTTGGGCCGATGACGAGGCGATCGAATTTCCGTCCACCTCGCATATCTCGATTGTCGATCAATACGGCAATGCGCTGTCGATGACGACAACCATCGAGAACGGCTTTGGCTCGCGTCTCATGGTGCGCGGCTTCCTGCTGAACAATGAGCTGACCGATTTTTCCTTCCGCACGCACAGCGACGGACTCCCCATCGCGAACCGCCTTGAGCCGGGCAAGCGGCCCCGGTCCTCGATGTCCCCGACCATCGTCATGACGGACGGCAAGCCCAGCCTTGTGATCGGATCGCCGGGCGGCAGCCGGATCATCGGCTATGTGGCACAGGCCATCGTCGCCAACATGGATTGGGGTATGGACGTGCAGCAAGCCGTGGCGATGCCCCATTTGGTCAACCGGTTTGGAACCTACGACCTTGAAGCGGGCACCGACGCCGCCGGGTTCGAAGGCGCTTTGACCGACCTGGGATTTGAGGTCAACGTGCGGGATCTGAACTCCGGCCTGCATGCCATCGCCGTGTCGGACACGCTCAGCGGCGGCGCCGATCCCAGACGCGAAGGCATCGCCTTGGGAGAATAAGCGCGCAGCCCCTGACCCGCGCGCGGCCACAGGCCAATAACACATGACACTTGGGCCGGACCGTGACAGACCACGATCCGGCCTTTTTCTTTCACAGCGACACCGGCGCAGATCAGCACGGCCCGCATCGCACGGCTGGCGTGACGCGGGGGGCCGGTGCGCCTTGTGCGGGCGACGCCGGTCGAACCGGCCCCTTCCCGGTGTCGAGACGATTTTCATGAAATTCAAATGTGTCGCATTTTAGCGTTTAGTCGGCTGGTCGCCAGCGCTCCGACACCTTTCCGCCCAATTGGGTGGCTCTTTTGGACAGTGATCCGCGGCGCGCCGGAACAGTTCCCTTGCGCACCGCTCCAATCCAGACAGACCGGTCCAAAGGAGGCTGTGAAATCATGGAAACCACGTCGCCCTCCCCGCCGGACGCCGCTGCGCCGTTCGGCGACGAACTGCCGGAAGGCACGGTCCTCTGTCAGGGCCAGTACACCATCGTGCGCTATCTCAATTCCGGCGGTTTTGGCGTTACCTATCTTGCGCATGACAGCCTCGGCCGCAAAGTGGTCATCAAGGAATGCTATCCCGGCGCGATGTGTTGCCGGACGCAGGGCACCGTGCGGCTGCGCTCTCTGTCCAACGAGACGGATTTCGACAGGGTGGTGTCGCTGTTCGAGCGCGAGGCGCGCGCGCTGGCACAGCTCGAACACCCCAACATCGTTGGCGTCCACCAGATATTCAAGGACAACGGCACCGCCTATATGGCGATGGATTTCATCGACGGCCCTGACCTGTTCGATCTGCTGGAGACGCAGCCGGGCCTGTTCGAGCCCTCCGAAGTCACCCGGATCGTCAAGCATCTCCTGAACGCGCTGGCCTATGTGCACGACAACGGCATGCTGCACCGGGACATTTCGCCGGACAATATCCTGCTGGCGCCCGGCGGCCTGCCGGTTCTCATTGATTTCGGCGCCGCGCGCGAGGATGCCGCAAGGGCAACCCGCATGCTGTCGCGCATCCATACGGTCAAGGACGGCTATTCCCCGCAGGAATTCTACCTCGCGGGCAGCTCGCAGGAAAAGTCCAGCGACCTCTACGCCTTGGCGGCGACGGTTCACCACCTGATCGTGGGACGACCGCCCCCGAACAGCAATATCCGCCTCGCCGCCGTCGCGCAGAAAATGCCGGACCCCTACGTTTCACTGGCCGGGAAAATTCCGGGCTATGACTACGCGTTTCTGGCCGCTGTTGACACCTGCCTCAGCCTCTTTGCCAAGGACCGGCTGAGCACGGCGCATGACTGGATCGACCTTCTGTCGGGCTTTGGCGGGACCAGACACCTGGTCTCGACCCATGAGCCGAGCGCCCCGCCCCAGCGCAACGAAGGTCCGTTGCTCAGCGATGACATGCAGCGGCGCATTTCCGAGCTGGTAACCGAGACCGCCTGTGTCCTCGAAGAGGACGACGCGCCGCTGACGCCCCGCGCCCGGACGCTGATCCTCGATACACCCGATCCGCTGGAACAGCAGCGGGCCGAGGAACGCGCCTATTGGGCCAGCGTCAACCGCGAGCTTGAAGAATGCCGGGTCGAGATCGAACGCGAACAGGCCCTGCAACAGCGTCGCGAAGCCGAGGAAGCCCGCGCCCGCGCCGAAGCAGAGGCGGCCGCACAGGCTGCCGCGCTCGCGGAGCAGGCCGGTAGACCGTCGCGGTTTGGCCTTTGGGTCCGTGGCCTGTTCCAGACCAACAAGACCGACGCGACGAAAACAGTGCTGCAGCCAGTGAAGGAATAAGCATGTCGAGCTTTCGCAACATCATCGCACGACGCAGGCCTTCGGGCACGGTGGAGCCCTCCCTCAGCGTCTCCCCTGATGACACCCAGGACGAGACCGCAATGATGACATCCCTGCTTGATGACATCGACCCGTCCAGCGCGCCGAGCCCTGCCAAAAGGCCGCCAGCGCCGCCGGAGGTGCCGCGCTGGGAGCTTGAAAGACCGCGCAAGACAATGGGCGAAGAGCTGCTTGGCCTCGCCATGGACCAGGACGACGCCGACGAGGACGACCTTTTCGCATCTCTCCCGGACGAGCTGACCGCTCCCCCGGTGTCAGCGCCGATGGCGCAGGCGCCCGCGCCAGCAACCCCCGCGCCTTCAGCACCGGAACCCGCCGCGCCGGGGGCCGCCCGCCGCAGGATCTGGGACATTGAACCGGACACCGCCGCAGCGGAGCCTCCCGCCGCGCCCGCCATCCCGCCCCGCGCCGCCGAGCCTGCGCCGCAGGCCCCGCTGCAGCCTGCCCCACCGCGCCAGCCCGCAGCCCCCGCCCCGGCGCGCGCCGGACGGGTCAAAACGCGCCTGCTCGGGTTTCACAACGATGACAGCGCCGTCGATGCCTTTGCCGCCGACAAGGCAATCACCGCGCCGCAGTCCGTTCAATGCCCGGTGGGTTGGATCGTGATCGTGGACGGCCCCGGACGGGGGGCCTCCTTTGCGCTGGGACAAGGGCTGTCGACCATCGGTCGCGGCACGGATCAGACCATTGCGCTCGACTTCGGCGATGATTCCATCTCGCGCGACAACCACGCCTCAATCGCCTACGACGAAGAGGAGAACACCGTTCTGATCGGGCATGGCGGCAAGTCAAATCTCGTGCGCCTGAACGGCAAGCCGCTGGTGTCCTCCGCAGAAATGCAGGACGGCGATCAGGTGCGCATCGGCAAGACAACCCTGCGCTTCGTGGCCCTGTGCGGCCCGGATTTCCGCTGGACGCGGACTGCCGAAGGTGCGGCGGGCCATGACTGAGCCGATTGCCGATGTTGCCACGGCGATCGCGCTCGGCCAGCGCCAGCGGCAAGAGGATGCGGTCATCGCGAATTTTGCCAACGGCGCCGACAGCGGCTTTGCCGTGCTCTCCGATGGCATGGGGGGCCATGATGACGGCGACCTGGCCGCGCGCATCATCGTCTCCGAGGTCTTTGGCGCATTCAACATCGCCAGCCGAACCGCCAGCAAGGATCAGGCAACGCTCCGCGAGCGCCTGCGACAGGCCATCCTGATCGCCAACCAGAGCCTGCGCGATCAGGTCGATGCCGGTGTGGGACAGGAAGGCATGGGCGGCACCGTCATCACGGCATTCATCCGCGACGACACCATGAGCTGGATTTCCATAGGCGACTCCGCGCTCTACCTGTTTCGCGAAGACCAGTTGCAGCGCCTCAACGAAGTGCATTCGCTCGCCCCGCAGATCGACCTGCTGCTGGAACAGGGGGCCATCGACGAGGAAACCGCCCGCAACCATCCCCAGCGCAGCTGCCTGACCTCCGCCCTCGTCGGCGCCGCGATCAACCTGATCGACTGCCCCGCCGATCCGCTGCCGCTGTTGCCCGGCGATATCATCGTCATGGCTAGCGACGGGCTGGAAGTGCTGCGCGAGCATCGCATTCGGGAAATCCTGTCCCACCACCGGCATGCCTCCAGCCAGCAGATCGCCCGTGCGCTCATGGAAGCTGTTGCCGAGGCGGACTCGCCAGAACAGGACAATACTTCGGTGATCGTGATCAAACCCGCGTTCGCGGACATGGAGCACACAGCCACCCGGTCCGGGGCCGTGGCCGACCCGAGGTTTCTCGATCCGGTGCGCGGCAGTCTCTTCGATCTGCGTCAGAACATTACAGCCATGCTGACCGGGCGTTCCGCGTTATGAGCCGGACCGCTGACAGTCTGGCGCGTCTGGCGGCCCTGCGGGACCAGCCGGGCCTGTCGTCCCGCGCCATGCAGCGCTGCGAACGGCTGATCGAGCGGCTTTCTGCCCCGGTTCGGCTTGCCGTCTTCGGCCTGCCCGATGCGGGCAAAGCAGCCGTCGCCAACGCCCTGGTCGGGGCAGAGGTTCTGGCGGTGGGTCAGCAAGCCGCGCCTTGCCTTCTGCGCCACGGTACCCGGCCAACCGCCAAGATCACCCGCTTTGACGGGCAGACCATCCTCGGCGCAGCGGATCTGCCCTTTGCCCCGGCTGCGGATGCGGCCCTGGTCGATCTCGCGCTGCCGGTGGAGGCGTTGCGCCGGATGTCGGTGCTGAACGTCGTCGCCGACGCCTCGCCGCAGGATATGGCCGCGGCCCTTCGCTGGGCGGCGGCGCGCTGCGACATCGCGATCTGGTGCTCCCGCGCCTGGACCGTGGAAGAGCAGACCCTCTGGCTCAATGGCCCGGAGGCGCTCAAGGATCACGCGTTGATCGCTGCCACCGATGTGCCTGCCGCCACGGTCATCGGAGATTTGCGCGGCCTTGCGCACAGCTCCTGTCCGCTGGGCCTGTCCGAGGATGGCCGCGCCCTGCGGCCCGAAGCCGCCGAGACGCTGCGCGACCGGATCACGGGGATCATTCAGGACGCCAGCGCCGAGGACCTCGACGCCGCTGATCTGCTCATCGTCAAGTACGGCATAGAGCCGGAACACCCCGCCGCACCGGTCGCTGTGGCGCCCGCCCCCGGCACCGCCCGTCCCGCATCTGCCGCTGTGGCCCGCTCTGCGCCGCTGCCGTCCGCCGAGGGTCAGGCCACGCTGGCGCGGATGTTCCAGACCCTGCGGCAAAGCGCACGGGATCTGCTGTCGGATCTGCAGCGAAACACCATCGCCCCGGAGGATGCCGGTCCTGTGCTGGAGCGGGTTCAGCAAACCTTCGAGACCTGCCTCGACCTTGCCGAGGATGAGCCCGCCTTTGCCGAAAACTGGCCTGCGCTTCACGACACGCTGAACGAGGCCAGCGAGCTGATCGTGCTCCTGGGCCTTGAGACCGAGACCACGCAAGCGGCCGACGCCGCCACCCTGCTCGCACAGGTGCGGCAAGACATGGAATGCGCCCTGGCAGCCTGAAGCCCCCACGGCCGCCCAACACTGAAAACAGGAGACTGATCCCGATGCCGACACCCATGAGCGCCACGCAATTGCTGGAAGGAACCTTCGCCGGGTTTCGCCCGCTGGCGGAGCGGCTTTCGGCGCTGGATGCCCGCCTTCAGGACGCGGCCAGTTCCGAGACCGCCGCCATCGCGGGCCGCGCCCGCCAGTTGCGGCGCAAGATCCGCGACTTTGAGCCGAGCGTCACGATGATTGGCCAGGTCAAGGCGGGCAAGACGACTTTGGTCAACGCCCTGACTGGCTGGCAGGATCTGCTGCCTGCGGATGTGAACCCGTGGACCTCCGTCGTCACAGGGCTGCATTTGCGCACCGGCGAGCGCCGCAGCACCGGCAATGCCCGCTTCAAGTTCTTCACCGAGGACGAGTGGACCCACCTCGTGCAACGCGGCGGACGCATGGGTGAGCTGGCGGGCCGCGCCGGGGCCGACGACGAATTGGAAAAGGTCCGCGCGCAGCTTGAGGCGATGCGGCAGAAATCCCGCGACCGCCTTGGCCAGCGCTTCGAGCTGCTGCTTGGGCAGTCGCACGATTATGACAACTTCGATGCCGGTCTGATCGAACGCTATGTCTGCCTCGGGGATGACTTCTGGGAGGAGGACGCCAGCGACGATCAGAAGGGCCGCTTCGCGGATATCACCCGCACCGCCGATCTGTGGTTCACGCAGCCCGAGCTGCCGGTCAACCTGTGCATCCGCGACACGCCCGGCGTCAACGACACCTTCATGATCCGCGAGCAGATCACCATCAATGCCCTGCGCGGCAGCCGCCTGTGCGTGATGGTTCTGGCCGCGACGCAGGCGCTGACCTCTGTCGATCTTGCGCTCATCCGGATGATCTCCAACGTCGCCTCCCGCGATGTGATCATTTTCGTCAATCGCATCGACGAGCTGGGTGATCCGGCGCGCGAGGTGCCGGAAATCCGCGCCAGCATCATCGAGACCCTGCGCAAACACGGTGGCCCGACCGAGGCAGAGATCATCTTTGGCTGCGGCCTGTGGGCCGGACAGGCGATGGACGACGGCATCGAGACCCTCGCGCAGGACAGCGCCGAGGCGCTCCTGAGCTGGGCCGAGGCGCATGCCGACCCGGACAACCCCTTCGACAGCCTTGAGGAGATGGTCTGGGACCTGTCCGGGATGCAGGCCCTGGGCAAAGCCATCGCCGGGCGCATAGAAAGCGGCGCCGGGGCGCAATTGCTGCAGGAAATCGAGGTCGAGATCGCCAACCTCGACCAAAGCCGCAAGGCGGCGGCTGTCGTGGCGGGCACGGCAAGCGCCGCGCAGGCTGGCGGGGCCTGCCGGATCGAACCCGCCGCGTTGATCAAGGCGCTCGACGACATCGAATACCGCACCCGTTCGCATCTCGTCTCCGGTCTCATTCCCCTGCAACAGGCGCTCGGAGAGCGTATCGAGAACTCCCGCCGCACCTTCGTCAGCCGCGCCACCGCCGCCGTGCTCGCGCATCTCGAATCCTATGGCGAGCTCGAAGTCTGGACCTATGATCCCTGCGGCCTGCGCGTGCTGCTCCGCTCCAGCTATCAGCGCTATGTGCGCAGTGTGGTCAAACACGCGGAGGAGAGCCTCGCGGCCGGTGCCGCGGAGATCAGCAGCCTGTATCAGGAGGCATTCGATCTTGGCGGGATGCAGACCGACATTGCCTCGCCCCCCCTGCCACAGCCGGAACCGCCTATCGTTCTGGGCCAGACCATTGCGCTCGATCTGCGCGGCACGTGGTGGTCGCGGTTCTGGCGGCGGCGCAAGGGCTATCAGGCCTGCGCGGATGATTTCGCCAGCCTGATCCAGTCCGAAACGCAACCCATCCTCAACCGGCTGATCTCGGAGAATGCCGAACCCTTCGAGCAGAGCATCATCGACACGCTCGGCGGGTTCCTGACAGCGCATCGCAAGATCCTGCTCGACATGGCCGGTGCCGGCACCGCCCCGGCCGACGGCATGGATCCTGCCGCCCAGCAGGCCAATCGTATTCTGTCCCGCCCGGCGCCCGGCGTCGGCTATTCCATGGAGGCTGCCCGATGAGCGCCCAACCTGCCTTGCAAACGACCCCCTCGGCACACCATCCGCGACGTCCGCGCATCGCCCTCATGGGCGAATTCAGCGCCGGCAAGAGCACACTGGCCAACCTGCTGCTCGGACAGAGCGTCTCTCCGGTCAAGGTCACCGCGACACAGTTGCCGCCCGTCTGGTACACGCTCGGCGATCCGGCGGTGCTGCGGATCGACAATTCCGGTGCGGAGTTGCCGATTGCGGCCAATGATCTCGACGCGGTCTCACACAAGGAGACCCAAGCCGTGCGCATCCAGTTGCAGGCCGAGGTGCTGGAGTTCTGCGACGTGATCGACATGCCCGGCACATCGGACCCGAACATGCCGCAGGACATTTGGGAGCGCATGCTGGCGCGTGTTGACGGCGTGATCTGGTGCACCCCCGCGACGCAGGCCTGGCGTCAATCCGAGGCCGCTCTTTGGGAGGGCCTTCCGGCGGCGCTGCACGACAACAGCCTGTTGCTGATCACCCGCATGGACAAGTTGCAGACCGAGAAAGACCGCGACCGCGTTGTCGCCCGTGTCCGCCACGAGACCCACGGCCTTTTCAGCAAGGCGCTGCCGATCTCGCTGCTCGAAGCGCTGGCAGACCCGGAAAACCCGGATACGTTGCAACGCTGCGGTGCGGATCTCTTCGTGGAATCGCTGGTTGAACTTGTCGAAAATCTCGGAACACCGAGCCATGATCGTGGCCCGGTCAGCTTTGCCCCTATCAAGCAAGGCACGGCACCCGTTTCCGCCGCCCAGACCGCGCCGGCCCCTGCTCCGGCGGCGGCCTGCAGCGATGGGGTCGTGCCACGGCGCGTCGTGCCGAAACGCGTCCGGCGTCCACAGCAACCGGGGCCGCAGGCATCAGCCTGATCCTTGCCAGTCTAACGCCATCTTAACCGGTGCCGGGGCAATGATAATCCGGGCAACCCCTGAGGGCTGATGACTGGCGCACCGCTTGCAGAGTTCAGAAGAGGTTTCGCGGGCTGCGAAATCGCCGTCCTTGCGGATGTTTCCGCACGGTCGGTCCTCGCGTGGGACAGCGCCGTCAAATGGCCGCAGGAACATCTGGATGCGCTCTGTACTCTTGCCGCCGAGCTCCTGAGCATTTCCGCCTGCGGGGCTGTACGGGAACCGGAAACCGCTGTCCTTGCCGACCCCATCGGCACGAAGGTCTTTGTCCGGGCCGCGCCCGGATCGCACGAGGTGCTCTGTACCGTTTTTGCCCCGACCGCGGTCTTCGACGGGGTGTTCGACGCCAGCCGCACCTTATGTGCGGCGATGCTCAAGGCCGCCCCGCCGAGACAGGCTGTCCCATGACCGGTCAAGACCCCACCGCCGGGCTGCAGCAGGCCCTGATCCGGGCCGCGGCGCATGGCATCGACGCCGGGCGCGCCCTGACCCTCGACACCGCCAACGATGCGCCGCGTTTCGTGCTGGCGCATATCACGGCGACGGTCTTGCCGCGCCGCCTGACGTTTTCCAGCAACGGGAGCGATTGGCTGACATGTGATGTGAGCGGACGCCGCCTTTTGCGTGTCGGCTTTCTGAAGACCGGACGCGCGCACAGCTTTGACTCGGAGCCGGACTCAGACGAATCTGCGCAGGCCCTGCAAGACCTGATCACGGCGATCACCGAGGCCTGCGCCCCTGCGGACCGGATCTGCGTGCGCAGTGCGCCATTGCCACAGGCGGACCATACGACGCAGACAGGGGTGTCGCCGGACAGACTGGCCAGCTCGTTCGGTGTTCGGTCCGCTCCACAAGCGTCACTGGACACAATGCAAACCTTCGTCGATGCGGCGGGCGGGGCGATCCTCACCGCCGCCTGTCTCGATGGCGAGATGCTCTACGCGCTCAAGGGCGACGACGCCGATATCGACGCCCTCGCCACCACGGCGGAGGACGGCCTGCCCGAAATCGAAGCCCTGCCGCATTGGCCGCTGCCCGGCAGCACACAATCTGCGCTGCTGTTCATTGGTCAGGACGGCGGCTCCCCGGCGACAATGGTCCTGTCAGAGGCGGGGGTGGTGCTGATTGCCCGGGTTGCCCCCGAAGCCCAAAGCGGTCTGACCCGGCTTTGGCATCGCAGGCGAGGCGCAGGCTGACCAAGGGTCAATTTCCTTGCGCCGCGCAATTTCTGCATGCATTCTGACGAAACTATTACCTCAAAGGCTGTTGCCATGCTCCGGATCCGCGCCCTCCTTGCTCTCCTGCTTCTGCCCCTGGCTGCGCCGATGCAGGCGCAGGGCGATCTCTTGCCGCTGCCATCCGAGCTGCCGCTGTTGGACTATCAGGCGGCGCTCTATCCGTTCATTGCACAGCGCGATTTTGCCGCCGAAGGCTGGGTCCGCGACAAAAGCTGGCGCGACACCGGGCCTTTCGTGCTGGAAACGCCCTACGGCGTGCATCCGGCCGTGCGCATTTACTATTCACCGGAGCTGATCACCTGGCTTGAAGGCGGGCGAGCGGGTGCAATCCCGGATGGCGCCATGGCGGTCAAGGAAATGGCCGCGCCTCCGGCGGCGCGCTACAACGAATACCGCGCGGATCTCATGCGCAGGACTCCCGGCGATCCCGCCAAGGTCGAAGCCGAAATGCTGGCCTTCCTGAAGGGCACCGGCGGTCTCAACTGGACCGTGATGGTCAAGGACAGCAGCCTGTCCCACGGCGGCTGGTTCTTTGCCTCTGTCGCGCAGGACGCCCAAATCGACAGCTTCAAACCGCCGTTCAATCCCGCCTCCGGGCAGGCGGCGGATGGCATGTGCATGCGCTGCCACGCCTCTGCGGATGCCGAGCTGATCTTTTCCGATCTCGACAATATCGAGGGCTTTGCCGGGGAGCCGTTGATCTTCCGCGTTGACGAAAGCTGGCGCAATGATCCGATTTTCAAGCCCGGCCCCTTCAACCTGCCGCCCGCCCAGCGTCCCGGCGCGGGGCAGTCCCAGGCAGCCCTGATCGAGGATTACTTTCACGATCAGGACGCTTTGGAGCAATCCAATGCCACGGTCGATGCATCGCCCACGGCCCAGAACCGCGATTTTCTCCGGGCCTTCCCGCCCACGGGCGGCATCGACATCGCCCGGACCGCGCTGCAGACCCTGCCAAGCGAATGGCTCGACCACGTCCCCGCCCGCCCCGATGACACACAGCATTTCCTGACCTCGGACAACTGCCTCGGATGTCACGGCGGGCTTGGCGGGCCGCCCTCCGGCACCACCATGTTCCTGCAGACCGGCCCGGACTATGGACAGGGTTACAATATCTCCGAATATGGCGAATGGCGCTGGTCGCCCATGGGCCTCGCCGGGCGCGATCCGATCTTTTTCGCCCAGCTTGAGAGCGAATTCGCCCTTTTGGAGGCGGCGGGCGCGGGCGATCTGGCGTCCAATCTCGGGACGACATGCCTTTCGTGTCATGGCGCGATGGGCCAGCGTCAGTTGATGATCGACGCCCATGACGGCACCGCCACGGACGTGAATCCGAACAACTTCAAACCGTCTTACACCCTGCTGCACGATCCGCTGACCGAAGAAGAGGTCGCCGCGCAGCAGGCCGATGGCACTTATCCCTATCATGAGTACGGCAACCTCGCGAGGGAGGGAATTTCCTGCACCGTCTGCCATCATATCGCCCCGCCCGAGCAGGCCGACGGCCAACCCGCGCTGAACAAGCTCGACACCTATCTGATGAACGGCACCACCGGTGTGTTCCGCACGACAGATGCCGACATGCTGATTGGCCCGTTTCCGAATGTGCGTCAAAAGCCCATGGAAAACGCCATGGGGATCACCCCGGTGCAGAACGATTATATCAAGGACAGCGAACTCTGCGGCGCCTGCCACACCATCAACCTGCCCAATGTCGATGCGCCGAAGGACGCGCCGCTCGAAGGCTATACCGCCGCCGATCAGGCCGTGTTCAACGATGCGGCAAAGAACGGCGCACGCTTCCTCAAGGAGCAATACGGCGTCACCTTCCCCGACGCGCTGACCGAGTTTCAGCATTCGGTGGAACAGGCGACCTATATCGAATGGGTCAACAGCCTATACAGCGAACCCGGCACCGCGCGATCCTGTCAGGATTGCCACATGAAGTCGGATTTCCAGAGCGCCGACGGCGCCCTCTCGATCCCCGAAATCACCACGCAGATCGCCACCATTCAGGACAGCAACTACCCGGATGTGGCCAACCTGCTGCCACAGGAAGAGGTCGATGTGCCCTTCCGCAGCGGCTATAAGCGGCACAACTTCGTCGGGCTCAATGTCTTCATGGTCGAAATGCTCAGCCAGTTTCGCAACGAAATGGGCCTGAGCGAGACCGACCCGATGACCTACGCCAAGAATGGCGCGCAACTGTCGATCGACACGATGGGTCTGCAGGCCGCGCATGAAACCGCCGATGTCCGGCTATCGCTGGCCGAAGGGTACGGCGGGCTTGTCGCCAAGGTTCGCGTCGCCAACAAGACTGGCCACCGCCTGCCCTCCGGCGTCGGCTTTCGCCGCGCCTTTCTCGAAGTGAAAGCGGTCGATGCGCGTGGAAAGACGGTCTGGTGCTCCGGCTGCACCGATGGTGCGGGCGTGATCGTCGATGGCCACAAACAGCCGCTCGACACCGAATTTCTCGATGTGGTGCCACCCGGCGAAACCATCGCGCTCTACCAGCCCCATCACCAGATCATCACCGACCAGTCGCAGGTACAGATCTATGAAGAGTTGACGCAAAACGCGGAGCGGGACTTTACCACGAGCTTTGTCCACCGGGTCTATCATCCCAAGGACAATCGCCTGACGCCGCTGGGGGCGCTGAAACCCGGAACCCCGGAATTCACCCGGAAATTCGGCGACAGCGAGATCACCACCGCCTTCATGAAAGCCACGCTGCCGGAGGGAAAGGCCGCCGCCGATCGCGACTTCCTGCCCGGGATGGACAGCCTTGAGTATCGCATGACCCTGCCCGCGGGCACCGACCCCTCACAGATGACCGTCACGGCCACGCTCTATTCCCAGGCGATCCCGCCCTATTACCTCAAGCAACGGTTCGAGACCGCACCGGATGGTCTGGCGACGCAGCGGCTGTATTACCTCGCCAGCCGCCTGGAGACGAAGGGCACCTTGATCGAGGACTGGAAGCTCGCGACCGCTTCGGCCAGTGCGGCGTTGCAATAGAGCGCGCGCCCTGCGCCATCGCCCGCCACGGCAGGATCTGCCGGGCGGGTCTTGCGTGTGATGATGTGAAGTCCTGAAAAGGGCGGCCGCCAGATACGGATCAGCATGGCCGGGCGTGTCAGGCCCGGCGTATTCGCCTGTACAGATCGAACATCCCCGAGGGGCTGTGCGCCATGGCTTTGTCAGAGCCGCCGCGCCTCAATCCGGTTTTTTCGGTTGGTACCGGGGACGACAATCCGCCGGGCGCGTTAAGAAACCCTTGGGGCACCGTGCGCAAGGCCGTGAGGTTCGAGACCCGAGTTTGCGCCACACCTCCCTTGTGGAAGGGCCCCAAGCCATGGCATGACAGGCGCCAAGTCCATCGAAAGGAAGCAGACCCATGCCCCGTTTACGTTCCTTCACCACGACCCATGGCCGCAACATGGCCGGAGCGCGCGGCCTGTGGCGAGCCACCGGCATGACCGACAGCGATTTCGGCAAACCGATCGTCGCCATCGTCAACAGCTTCACGCAGTTCGTGCCTGGTCACGTGCATCTCAAGGATCTCGGCCAGATGGTCGCCCGCGAGGTCGAGGCCGCCGGCGGCGTTGCCAAGGAATTCAACACCATCGCGGTGGATGATGGCATCGCCATGGGCCATGACGGCATGCTCTACTCGTTGCCTTCGCGCGAAATCATCGCCGACAGCGTCGAGTATATGGTCAACGCCCATTGCGCCGACGCCATGGTCTGCATCAGCAACTGCGACAAGATCACGCCCGGCATGCTCATGGCTGCAATGCGCCTGAACATCCCCGTCGTCTTTGTCTCCGGCGGGCCGATGGAAGCAGGCAAGGTCGTCTGGGAAGACGAGGAGAGGGCGCTCGATCTGGTCGATGCCATGGTCGCCGCCGCGGATGAAAAATACAGCGATGCGCAGGTTCAGGCCATCGAGGAGGCCGCCTGCCCGACCTGTGGCTCCTGCTCCGGCATGTTTACCGCCAATTCGATGAACTGTCTGACCGAGGCGCTTGGCCTGTCGCTGCCGGGCAACGGCTCGACGCTGGCCACCCACGCCGACCGCAAGCGCCTGTTCATCGAGGCCGGTCACTTGATCGTCGATATCGCCAAGCGTTATTACGAGCAGGACGACACCTCGGTCCTGCCGCGCAATGTCGCCAATTTCAAAGCGTTCGAGAACGCCATGTCGCTCGATATCGCCATGGGCGGTTCGACCAATACCGTGCTGCACCTGCTCGCTGCCAGCCACGAAGGCGAAATCGGCTTTACCATGGAAGACATCGACCGGCTGAGCCGCAAGGTGCCCTGCCTGTGCAAGGTCGCCCCGGCGAAATCCGATGTTCACATGGAAGACGTGCACCGCGCGGGCGGCATCATGGGCATCCTTGGCGAGTTGGATCGCGGCGGCCTGCTGCACAGCGATCTGCCCACCGTGCACAGCCCGACCATGGGCGATGCGCTCAAGCGGTGGGACGTGGCACAGACCGATGCCAATTCCGTGCATGAGTTCTACTCTGCCGCGCCGGGCGGCGTGCGCACGACGCAGGCTTTCAGCACCGACCGCCGCTACCCCGAGCTGGACCTTGACCGCGAGAAGGGTGTGATCCGCAGCAAGGAACACGCCTTCAGCCAGGACGGCGGTCTGGCCGTGCTGTTTGGCAACCTTGCCGAGCAGGGCTGCATCGTGAAAACTGCGGGGGTGGATGACAGCATCCTGAAATTCTCCGGGCCGGCCTATGTGGTCGAAAGCCAGGACGACGCGGTCAACGACATCCTGACCGGCAAGGTCAAGGCAGGCGACGTGGTGATCATCCGCTACGAAGGCCCGCGCGGCGGTCCGGGCATGCAGGAGATGCTCTATCCGACGTCTTATCTCAAATCGAAAGGTCTGGGCGCGGCCTGTGCCCTGGTCACGGATGGGCGCTTCTCCGGCGGCACCTCGGGCCTGTCCATCGGGCACGTCTCTCCCGAGGCTGCCGAGGGTGGCACCATCGGGCTTGTCGAACATGGCGATCTGATCGAGATCGACATCCCGAACCGCATCATCAACCTAGCCGTGGATGACGCGACCCTTGCCGCGCGCCGCGCCGCACAGGAAGAGAAAGGCTGGCAGCCCGCCAAGCCGCGCAAGCGCAAGATAACGACCGCGCTCAAGGCCTATGCCGCGCTGACCACCAGCGCCGCCCAAGGGGCCGTCCGGCAGGTCTGATCCGGACGAATCCCCGGGCGCGGCCTCCCGGTCGCACCGCACAGACACCAGCAAAAACGAAAGCCCGCGAGTATCGCGGGCTTTTTCATTTTGTGCTGTGATGCAGCGCACATCTGAATTGAATATGCCGTTTACTTTCCTTAATGGCCCACCGCAATTACGCCGCACGGTCACGACAATTCAATGAGCCAAGCGGCACTCACCATCCCCCCTAAACCCTTCACTCTCAACAATATAAGGCCAGAATGCCCATGACAGGGGCGGATCCATACCTGGACCCGGCCACAACCCATTGCCGTTACGAAAAAATGTACCGCAAAAGGAATTGCATAATTTACGATTTCAACTCAAAATAGATTTATTCAAGCGAGGGGCAGCCCCATGGATCGACGGCAGTTCATTTTCACCGCCAGCGCGGCAACCTGTGCCATCCCCGCCGGTCTTGCCGCCCGCCCCGTCATCACGCCAACCGCGCAGCAGATGCTTGGCCTGACGCGGGCCGTTCAGGCGAATTTCGGACCGGGGTTCGCGATCCTGTCGGCCACCTTCGGCGAAAATCAAACACGCGCCGTGATCGGCGCTCACGGCGCGTTTTATGAAATCGAGGATGGTGGCCGATCCGGCTGGCGCATCCTGTCCAGCACAGAGCTCTAGGCGCTTCGCGGCGTTCCTGTATCAAGACTGACCGGGAGACACTCAATGGCAGGCACCATTACACGGATCAGGGTCTTCCCCGGGATCGGAATGGCCCGACTCGGCGACAGCGACGCGTATTTCATCGGCCCTGAGGCCCCCGGTCAGATCCCCGATCCCGGCGCACCGCCCGACGGCCCTCCGGGCCCCGGCCCCGAGGGTGGCACCTATCGGGACAGCCAGATGCGCCTGAAGCGACAAGCCCAGCGCTATCGCATTTACGGCTATGACGAGAGCGGCGCCGTCGTCGCCGAACTGACCGCCGATCAGTGCAAGGACATCCAATGGCGCGTCCACGTGCGCAACATGAAGGCGGCGAACTACGCGTTTCAGGGGGCTTACCTGTTTGACCCGACGCAGCTGCGCAATCCCAACATTCAGGGCGATGTGCCCGATCCGATCGACCGCACGGACCTGATCATCGACCCGGGCGCACAGACCATCGCGCTCAGTGAAAACGCCCCGGTCAAGGTTCTCGCCGGGGATTGTTTTACCAACGTCAGCGAAAGCCAGCTTCCCGGCTATCTCGATTACGACGATGCGGCCCTGTGTGACCGCGACCCGAGCCAGCCGGTCACCGTCACCTACACCCCCGCCACGAACATCGAGATCGGCCGGATCACGCTCGACGATATGGGGCGGCTGATCTTCATCGCCGGCCCCGGCCAGGCCGACTGCGTGACCACGCCGAAGATCAAGCTGTCGAACCCCTCCGAACACTATGACGCGCCGAACGGGCCGGTCATCGACCACGCCTTCCAGCCGCTGGTCAATCAATTCGCGTATTTCAACGTGCCTGGCTGGTGGGATGACACCTGCGGCGGCGAGATCGACGCGACCGTGACCCTGCTCGATGGCACCGTGCTCAGTACCCGCGACGGGGTCTCCGCGCCCGGCGACGAAGGCACCCGCAACGCCAACAATGGCGGCTGGATCGTCACCGCCCCGCCGAAATACGCGCCCTACATGTACCACGTGGTCAGCATCAAGGACCGCGTGTTCGAAGCCTTCCCGGAGGCCGATCCGAACCACGGCAAACCGACAGAGTTCTACCGTGACGTCTACCCGATCCTCGCGCGCGCGGTGAATTACGGTTGGGTCAGTGCGGAGGCGGCGGGAGTGACCGCGCAGAACCGCAACCTCGCGCACGGGCCAAAGCAGGCCGGAAACATGCTGAGCGAGGCCAATCTCGCGGTGTTTACCGATCCCTCGGATGCGTCGATGTTCGCCCGTCAGCAGATCTACAAGCTGATGCGCGTGGCCGAGGGTGGCAAGCTGATCGACACGCTGCCCCCCGCACCGCCCGCCCCCGCTGGCCCGCCCCGGCAGGCGATGCGCACCGCGCGCGGCAACAAGATGCCGAAACTCTGGGGCAGCGCGGGCAAACCGTTGCAAAACCAGCAGCTTGGCCATGACCTGCCCAACCAGTACCTAAGCCTGACCGCGCCGGATCTGGCCCGGCTCAAGGATTGGGCCGAGGGCAATTTCACCACCGGCACGCCCTTTGTTCCGCAGCCTCTGGAAGACTACCCGCTGGCCGAGCAGCCGACCGCCATGGACTGTGCCGCGCTGGAGCCGACCATCGGCGGCGGCTTTCATCCCGGCATCGAGTTCCCCTATCTCATCTGCTATCCGGAACTGTTCGCCGAAGCCTTCCGCGTCGGACAAGGCACGGAGCCCGGCTCTGTCGCCGCCTATATGTCCAGCCCTTGGCATGGCGATTACTGGTCCTGCAACACCGCGTGGTGGCCGGTCCAGCGTCCGGAGATCGTCTTTGAATATTATCCCGAAACCGGCAATCGGACCTTTCGCGAATGGTTCCGCGGCTATGACCAATACGGCCTGCCGCTCTCTGGCAGCGATGGCTACGATCAGATGGTCTATGCCTGGCCAAAGCTTGGCATGGTGCTGCCGTCCAGGGACGCCAGCGGCAATCCGGTCACCGACAATGGCGCAGTCGTCTACGAGGAATACGAACGCGATCCGAGCCTGAACGCGCCGCCCGCCAACCCGCTTCCGAATGCCTGCCCCGAGGACGATCCAGATGTCTGACTGCGATGTGCTCATTGCGGGCGCAGGGCCTGCTGGCTGCGCTGCGGCCATCCCGCTGGCCAAGGCCGGTCTGCGGGTGCGCATGATCGAGCACCATAACAAGCCGCGCTTCAGCGTCGGAGAGACGCTGCCGCCGCGTGCCGTGGATCAGGCGGAGGCGTTGCTTGGCCCGGCTCTGGAGGACTGTGCCTATCGCACCCGGGGCACGGTGTCCGTGTGGGGCGATGAGGCGGCGGTGATACAGGATTTCTTTTTCACGCCAAAGCAATACGGGCTTTGCGTTGATCGCGGCGGTTTCGACGCGGCGCTGCGCGCCAGGGCAATCGCCGCAGGGGCGGAGCTGTCGCAAGGCGCCCGGATCACGGAAATCCGGCAACTTCCGGACCAAAGCTGGTATGTCGAGAGGGAGCATCAGGGCGCGCGCCGACACGGGACCTGCCGGGTGCTGATCGACGCGACCGGACGCTGCGCCGTGCTCGCCCGGTTGCTCGGGATGGAGCGGCAGGCGGATGACACGCTCTTTGCCTATGCCCAGCGCTTCAGGACAGACGCGATCACCGCCGATCAGGACCGGCTCCCACGGATCGAGGCCCTGCCCTTCGGCTGGTGTTACAGCACCGTTCTGCCCGGGCAGCCGGACACCCGCATCGTCGTCCTGCACACGGACCGCGATCAGCCGGAAGCCTGGCTTGCCCGCGACCCCGAGGGTTTCCTCTCCCTGCTGAAACAAAGCACGCTGATCCGGCCATTGCTTGAGGCCCACGCATATCGCCCCGAGGGCCGGATTTGCGGCGCGCAGGCCGGTCAGTCCCGGCAAACCGACGTTGCCCCAGCAGGGTTTTTCACCGTCGGCGATGCGGCACAGTGCTATGACCCCCTGTCATCGCAGGGCATCACCGAAGCCATCGCCAGCGGCACCTACGCCGCCACGGTGATCGCCAAGGCCCTGTCCAGAAAGCCAGGCAAAGTCGATCTCGACAAGGCTCAGAGCAAATACGCCGCCCGGCAGGCGCAGGCCTGGCACAGCTACGCCGACAGCTACACCAGGATTTACGCGCAAGAGTGGCGCTGGCCAGCGGCGCCCTTCTGGCTGCGCCGTCAGGGTCAGGCCACGCCGCCAATCCCGCCTCAATCAAGGACAGCCTGCTTATGACACGGACACGCATTGCCTCTCTCTTCGCGGCGCTGACGGCTCTGGTCGCATCGCCTGTTCTGGCCAATGACGGGCTGACGGTGCCGCCGCCGGTGTTTCAGACCGGCGACACCCCGAGCCAACCGCTGCCAGAGGGCGGCGCGGAGGCGCAGGGCTTTGTCGACTTCTTCAACAAGACCTATCTCAAGGAGGCACAGGACATCCCGCTGCTGACACGCGATCAGGTGGTCTGGTTCCCGCCGCAAAGCGCCGGAGACACCTCCCTCGAACTGGTCGTGCGCAGCACCGAAGGCAATCCGCCGAACTGCAATCCCGGCGACCCCGGCTATCCGCCGCAGGGCTATCCCATCGTCTGCCGCGACGACTTTTCCACCGGCGAGTTCTGCCAGGCCTGCCATGACAGCGCGCTCTTCGTCGAAGGCGGCGGCCTGCCGGAGATGATGTATTCCACGTCCAGACAGGACCACGACCAATGGCTGGTCAACTGGTCGCAATACGGTGACTGGTCCGCCAATATCATGCGCCTCGCCACCCGGGACCCCATCTGGCAGGCGCAGATCGAGACCGAAACCAACAAACACCCCTACGCCGATCCGCATGTGGTGCAGGACGTCTGTTTCTCCTGCCACGGCGAGATGGGCGAGCGGCAGGTGGAGTTCGATTTCGGGACCGAAACGCCCTTCTGCACCGATCTGTTCTATGCCACGTTGCCCGGCATCCTGTCGGATCATGAGCGTGGCAAGCCCTTCCCTTTCGATCCCACCTGCGCCCCTATCGCGGGCAAGCCGGTTGGGGACCACCCGGAGCTTTATGCAAAATATGGCTCCCTCGCGCGTGACGGCGTCTCCTGCGAGACCTGCCACCGCATCGGCAAACCCAACGAAGGTGGCCGCTGGACACCCACCGACGATCCGCAAAGCTACGACGTCTTCTATGGCCCCAACAAATACGATGTCGCCATGCGTCAGCCGTCGGAGCAGAAGCTGCCGCTGCAGCACGAATTCACCGCAACCTTCGATTACGACATGGAAACCATCATGACGCCGGACCCGCTGGAGATGCTGGATGCGGCGCCCATGCTCGATGACGACAATCTCGTGATTGCTCAGGCGATCGACACCACCACCGGCACCAGCTACCTGCGTCAGGCCGTGCTCTGCGGCACCTGCCATGTGCTGATCGTGCCGGAAATCCCGACCAGCTACAAACCCGGCGCGCCGCTCCCCGACAGCACACCGGAGCTGAAGGCGCAGTATCCCTACTATGATCGCCCCGCCGCCTGCTCGATGGAGACCACGACCTTCGCCCCCGCCACGCGCGGCGACTACGGCAATCCGCTCACCGATCCCTGCGTCACGCTCGGCTATGAGCAGGCGACCTATCTGGAATGGATCAACAGCGATTTCGCCAGTGAAGAAGACAATGGTAATACCTGTCAGGGCTGTCACATGCCGCTGGTCACCAACCCGGCGAACGGCGATGACCACACCGCCATCCTTGCGCAATCAACCCAAGGGCTGACCGCCAAGACCTACCGCCGCCATCGCCTGATGGGCATCAATCTGCCGGTTTTCGAGATGTTCGTGCAATTCCCGGACGTGCTTGGCGTCTCGGCGTATAACGACAACGTACCGGATTACGCGACCACCTCGATGGGCGAGGAGATGGCGGTCATTCAAAACTACCTGCTGAACGGACAGATGGCGATTGTCGATCAGGCCACCAGCCAGGCCAACGGCACCGGCCTGCCTGACGGATCGACCACCGTCATGCCGCAGGCCGCCGTCGAGCTGACGCTGTCGGATGTCAGTATGGAGAGCGGCACCGTCAACGCCACCGTGCTCGTCACCAACAACGCCGGGCACAAGTTCCCCTCTGGTGCCGGGTTCCGCCGTGGTATTCTCAAGGTCGAGGTGCTCGACGCAGGCGGCGCTACGCTTTGGGTCTCCGGCGCGGTGAACCCCTATGGCGCCATTTGTTCCGGCCCCTGTGTGCCGAACGGCGATGGCACGTGGAACCTGCTGCCCTCGGAGACGCCCGCCATGGGACTGCCGGCCAACCTGCAGCCGCATCACACGATGATCACCGACGAGACCCAGGCCCAGATCTACGAGGTGCAGGCCATCGACGACACCGGCCATCTGACGTCCCGCACCCTGGCGCTGTTCCACGATGCCAAGGACAACCGCATCCTGCCGCGCGGATTTGCCAGCGCAGAAGCGCTCGGCTGCACCGGAGAGCCGGGCCAGAGCCAGTCGATCTTCGGCATCGAACGCTGCACCGCCGCCTATGCGACCGGCCCGCAGATTGAGTCGCTCGTCACCGGCAGCCAGATTGCCGACGATCCGTATTACAGCGACCCCGCCCTCGCTGGCGCGGATGAGATTGCCTATCAGATCACCCTGCCGCAAGGCGCCGCTCCGGCCTCCATCCGCGTATCGATGCAGTATCAGACCATCCCGCCCGGCTTCCTCGCGGGCCGTTTCAAGGATGGCTATGTCGCGGGCGAAGGCTTCCTTCCTGCCACCGAGCGCAGCATCTACCTGACCAGCCATCTCAACACCAACCTGCCGCTGACAAGCGCGCATCCGGACAACGAGGGCGTGCTGTTCACCAAGGATTGGACGACGACGATCTTCACCGCCGAAGCAGCGCTGGACTGAGCTCGGCGCACCGTGCCCCGCGGTACGGCGTAACGAGGGCCCCGGCACCGCGCTCAAACCCATGCACCGGGGCGGGTGGTTGGCTTTGCGTTCCCTTGATTTTTCGGGGTCCGCCCCCGTGTGAAGCCCAACAGATCCCGCCTGTTAGAGAGCGAGCTCCGGAGTGCCCTCTACCGGAATTTCGGCTGGGATGCCGCCATTGCCGCCAGTCGCGGGCATCTCATAAGCCTCGTACGGCGGTTCTTCATACGGCGTCTCATAGGGAAGCTCGTACGGCGGTTCTTCATAGGGGGACTCGTATGGCGGCTCATTCGGCGCCGCTATCGGCGCCTCCACCATCGGCGGCTGTGATCGCGCCGCCCCGCCCGATTGCGCATAGGCCGTGATCATTGCCGTATCCAACCGGTCCAGGAACCGGATCAAGGCCCCCAGCGACGGCTCCTCCCGCGCAATGTAGGCCTTTGCCTGCCGCATCGCCTGCCGCTTGCGCGACGCCGGCACATGATCCAGCGTCCGGGCCGTCTCCCAGCGCGGCCCGCCAAGCCAGACAGCCGCGAACATCAGCTTCGCCGTGCCCGGTGCCACGCCACTCACAACCAGCCCGTCATAGAACATCTTGTGCACCGCCTGCCACGTGCCCTCATGGAACATCGCGCCCGCCTCGTTGCCGATCCCGCAATAGGCATCGTGCATCGCCGCCGCATTGATGAATTCCGGGCTCGTCGGGTCGCCGACGATGGAAACGAATATCTGCGGAATCGACGCGCCATCGGTCAGCGTCCGGTTCGGTGCGATCCACTGCCTGCCTCCGGCATCGACAAACGTCAGCCGCTCCGCCGTTGGAAAGAACTCATAAGGCCGCCCGATCCGCATCGGTTCCGGCAACACGCGCAGCGGCGCGCGATCGAAACTGCAGCCGGGGCCGGTGTGGCTATCACAGCTGACCACCGGCGCATCGACCTTCTGCGCCGTGCCGATCACCGCCAGCGGCGCACAGCCCGTCAGGGCCATCGCGCCAATAGCAAGAACAAGAGAAAACCTCATCCGTCTCTATCCATTTTCCGAAATAACTGGGTGCTATCTAGCGGACCCGCCCCGCGCCATTCAAGCGTTTCGAGCCAATCCCGCGCACGCCGCCCCGGCGAATGATGCAGATCAAGGCAGACACATTTCGAAAGACATATGTGTTTTCGAAAGACCCACAGGAGGGCATCATGCTCCGTCTCGCCGGACTTCTCTATTCTCTGATCTCGACCACCCTCGCCGGGACATTCATCATCGCGGTTCTGGTCATGGGCTATGGCACCCTGATGCCGATCCTCGTGGCCGCCGCGCTCGGGTTCGCCCTATCCCTGCCTGTGGCCTGGCTCATCGCCAAAGCGCTCTACAGCTGATCCAGCAGCCCGGCGGCGCAGGCCTCGACGATATCGAGCGTGCCACCGAAATCGCGGGTGTAATAGGGGTCCGGCACGGTGTCGGTCCCGATGTTCGGCGCATAGCCGGCAAACAGCGCCAAGGCGGCCCCACCCGCTGCGGGCCGCATCTGCTCCAGATCGCGCAGGTTGTCCGGATCCATCGCCACGATCAGATCGAACCGCCCGAAATCCTCCGCCGAGACCATCCGGGCGCGCTGCGCGGACAGATCATAGCCCCGCGCACGCGCCGCCCGCTGCATCGGCGCATAAGGCGGCTCGCCCACATGCCACGGCCCCGTGCCCGCGCTGTCGAGGCTCAGATCGAGACCGCGCGCCGCCGCCATCTGCCGCACAACGGCCTCGGCGCTGGGAGACCGGCAGATATTGCCCAGACAGACGAATAGGATACGGTTGCTCATGGCCCCGGCCTACCCCCGGCGCCCCGGCAGGGCAAGAGGACAGCACATGGACAAGATCGTGATTCTCACCGGCGCGGGCCTCTCCGCCGAAAGCGGACTTGGCACCTTCCGCGACGAAGGCGGTCTTTGGGCACAGCACCGAATCGAGGACGTCGCAACGCCCGAAGGCTTTGCCCGCGACCCGGCGCTGGTTCATGGATTCTACAACGCCCGCCGCCAGCAGGCCGCCGGGGCGGAGCCGAATGACGCCCATCGCGCCCTTGCCCGGCTGCAACGCGATCACCCCGGCACGGTCATCCTCGTCACCCAGAACGTCGATGGTCTGCACGAAAAGGCCGGGTCCGAGGTCATCCACATGCATGGCGCGCTGGACCGGGCGCTCTGCGCGGCTTGTGGTCTGCGCTGGGACGCGGCGGCGGAGATGACACCCCGAACCCGCTGCCCCGGCTGCGAGGCCAAAGCCGCGCGCCCGGACGTGGTCTGGTTCGGCGAAATGCCCTATCACATGGAGCAGATCGTCGATCACCTCGCCGATTGTGCACTCTTCGCCGCGATCGGCACCTCGGGGCAGGTCTACCCCGCCGCCGGTTTCGTACAGGAGGCCAGCGCCGCCGGAGCCGAAACCGTCGAACTCAATCTGAACGCCACGGACATGTCCCGCGCCTTCGACAGCCACCACATAGGCCCCGCGTCCCGAATCGTACCCGCCTGGGTCGAGTCGCTGCTGCCCTGAAACGACACTGCGCCCGACCTCGGGCCGGGCGCAGGGCTTTCGTAGGGCGGGGCTATGCCCCGCACCCCTTTCCGGATCAGTTCTTCGGCTTCATGCCCTGCATGTCATGCTCCATGCCGTGCGTCATACCCTGCTGCATGCCAGGCACGTCCTGCCGCTCCAGATCCACCGGGATCTCGACCTGCACCTCGCCCGCCTTCTCGAAAACCAAGGTCACCGGCACGGTTTCGCCCTGCACCATCGGTGCGGAGAGCCCCATGAACATCACGTGATCCCCGCCCCGCGCCAGCGCATGGCTGCCGCCTGCGGGAATCGCAAACCCTTCTTCGACGTGCACCATCTTCATCACGCCGCCGCCCTGGTCCTGATGCGTATGCAGCTCCACCTTCACGGCGATGTCGGAACGCACATCGATGAGTTGATCCGGCATCTCACCGGTATTCTCGATCACCATGAAGGCTGCACCCGTCTTGGCGCCCGGCATTGACGTGCGCGCATAGGCGTCGGTCACGATGATATCGGCATAGGCAGCGGTGCTCAGGCTCAGCAGGGCCGCGCCCGCGAGAAATGCTTTGAATGTCATGTCTTGTCCTTCCATCCGCCTGCTTGCGGCCCTCGGGCCCGGCAACGCAGGTCATGTTTCCTCTGATGGACTTCGCGATCAGAGGAAGGACGGCGGCCCTCGCGCCTGTGCGGTCGGTGCGGCCCGCCCTGCACCCCGAACACCGCCCAGATCGCGCCCAAGCCCGAGCCAGACCGCCTCCGGTGCATCGGCTGCGCCTGCGGCCCCTTCCTCGACGAACAGCGACAGCGCCACGTCCGGGCACAGATGCACGCCGGTGCGGGTTGGCTGGCCGTCCGCGTCGACAGAGACCGTGACCACGGTCTGTCCGATGCAGAGCACCATGGTGCCAACCGCCGGCGCGGTACCACGGGCCGCCGCCACCTGTACCGAAGTAAAGGCGAGCAGCGCCACAAGGGCGAAACCGAACCATCTGCAAAGCACGCGTGTCATGACATCATCATCTATGCCCGACGGCCCATGAACAAAAGCCAAATCCGCGCGGCTGTTTGTCTCGCATTCGATTTTTAGAATGCTTCCCCCGCCAAACCCGCCCCACAAACGAAAACAGCCCCTGACCCGTGCGGTCAGAGGCTGCAAATTCGTCGTCAGAGACGAAAAGCGATCAGGCGGGCGCCTGTGCCTTTGCGATCTCTTTCTTGACCTTCAGGGCGCGGTCCGAAAGCTCAGTGTCTTTCGCTTTCGCCAGGAACTTGTCCAGGCCACCACGGTGGTCCACCGAACGCAGTGCATGCGCGGAGATGCGCAGCTTGACGCCGCGACCGAGCGTCTCGGACTGCAGCGTCACGTCGTTCAGGTTCGGCAGAAAACGGCGCCGGGTCCTGTTGTTGGCGTGGCTGACATTGTTTCCAACCATCGGGCCTTTACCGGTCAGTTCGCAAACACGCGACATGGGTCTATCCTCATTCTTCAGGGCGCGGCCCGCCTGATCGCCGGTTGCGCCAATATCAAAGGGCACCACCACGGCGCCCGGAATCTCGTTCGCTGGTCTCTAAGCAGATGCGCCCCGCACGTCAAGAGCCTATCCCGCCGTTTACACCCAAACGTCGCTCACATCATCAGGTATTCGCGCATCAACTGGTCGGCGGCGGCCGTCGCGCTCAGATCGCCATCCTCCACCTGCCCCGCCAGCGCCCGCATCGCCCCCTTGACCGGCTCGCGTTTGAGACGGGACAGCAGCGCCTCGCGGACCTCCGCTTCGAACCAATACCGCGCCTGTGCCGCGCGGCGCGCCACGAAATGCCCATGCGCGCGCCGCCACTCGGCAAGCGCCTGCATCTCGGTCCAGGCCGTATCCATCCCGCTCTCCTCTACCGCCGACACTGTCAGCGCCTTCGGGAAACCCTGCGGATCCTGCGGCCGCTTGCGCAGCAGCCGCAGCGCCCCGGCATAATCGGCGCAGGTCCGTACCGCCGTGGTCTTCAGCGCGCCATCCGCCTTGTTGATCAACAGGATATCGGCCATCTCCATGATTCCGCGCTTCACCCCCTGCAGCTCGTCGCCGCCCGCGGGGGCCAGCAGAAGCAGGAAAAGATCGGCCATCTCCGCCACCATGGTTTCGGACTGACCGACACCCACGGTCTCGATCAGAATCACGTCGAATCCCGCCGCCTCGCACAGGTCGATCGCCTCGCGCGTCCGCCGCGCGACCCCGCCAAGCTGCGATTGCGAGGGCGACGGGCGGATGTAGGCATTGGGATCGCGCGCCAGCCGCTCCATCCGCGTCTTGTCGCCAAGAATCGACCCGCCGGAACGCGCCGAACTCGGGTCCACCGCCAGCACCGCCACTTTCAGCCCTTGCTCCGTGAGCATGCAGCCAAACGATTCGATGAACGTCGACTTGCCCACCCCGGGCGTGCCCGACATCCCGATTCGCAGCGCCTCGCGGCCATGCCCCCGCAACCGCTCCAGCAGATCGGCCGCCAGCCTGCGGTGATCCTCGCGCCCCGATTCGACCAACGTGATCGCGCGCGCCAACGCGCGCCGCTCTCCCGCCAGAATACGCTGTGCCATATCTTCCATATCCATGACCAAACTCTTCCCCCGCAGCGCGACGAATGTCCAGAACCCGCGCCCAAAGATCGCGCAACCACCCCGGTCGTCTTTGGTCTTCAAATACCTCGGGGAGCGCGAGGGGCTGGCCCCTCGCTCCCGCCCTTTCC
The DNA here is from genome assembly GCF_048553275.1 of Pacificoceanicola niger. Lineage (NCBI taxonomy): Bacteria > Pseudomonadati > Pseudomonadota > Alphaproteobacteria > Rhodobacterales > Roseobacteraceae > Pacificoceanicola > Pacificoceanicola niger. The sequence continues at coordinate 51,761 of NZ_JBLZMW010000011.1, read as the reverse complement.
AAACGCGCCAAGCTTCCTCATAACGCCCGACATGACGCAAACCTTGCCCATCGACGACGCCTTGCCCGACCTGATCACAGCCCTGCGAAAGCATGGCCGCGCCGTACTGCAAGCGCCCCCCGGGGCGGGCAAGACCACCCGCGTGCCGCTCGCCATGCTGGAAGCGGGGCTGACGCAGGGAAAAATCGTCATGCTGGAGCCGCGCCGCCTCGCGGCCCGCGCCGCGGCGCAACGCATGGCCGAGACCCTGGGCGAAGAGCCGGGCCAAACCGTCGGCTACCGCATTCGCGGCGAAAGCAAGAGCAGCAAACACACCCGCATCGAAGTCGTCACCGAAGGCATCCTCACCCGCATGATTCAATCCGACGCCGAGCTGCCTGGCATTGGCGCGGTGTTGTTCGACGAATTCCACGAACGCTCGCTCAACGCCGATCTGGGCCTTGCTCTCTGCCTTGAGATCGCCGGGGCCCTGCGCGATGATCTGATCCTGCTCGCCATGTCCGCCACGCTGGATGCGCAGCCAGTGGCCGATCTCATGCAAGCGCCGATCATCACGTCAGAGGGCCGGGCCTTCCCGGTCGAGACCCGCTGGCTCGACAAGCCACTGCCAAGAACAACGCGGTTCGATGCCGCCATGGCCGACCTCATCGCCGCCGCCTATGCACAGACCACCGGCGGCCTGCTCGCCTTCCTCCCCGGCGAGGGCGAGATCCGCCGCACCGAGGGCCTGCTCAAATCCCGTCTACCCGGCGATGCCATCCTCCGCCCGCTCTTCGGTGCCATGCCCTTTGCCGAGCAACGCGCCGCGATCCGCCCGGAGGCGTCGGGCCGCAAGGTCGTTCTGGCCACGTCGATTGCCGAAACCTCACTCACCATCGAGGACATCCGCGTGGTGGTGGACGGCGGCAAATCCCGCCGCGCGCGGTTTGATCCCGGCTCCGGCATGTCGCGCCTTGTCACGGAACGCGTCACCCGCGCCGAGGCAACCCAGCGCGCGGGTCGCGCCGGACGCGTCGCCTCCGGCACCGCCTACCGGCTTTGGACAAAGGGTGAAGAAGGCGCGCTAAGTCCCTATCCAACAGCGGAAATCGAGGCTGCGGACCTCTCCGGCCTGGCGCTGGAACTGGCGCAATGGGGCGCCGATCCCTCAGAGCTTCCTTTTCTCACCAAACCGCCATCCGGAGCCTTTTCGGAGGCGCAGGCGCTGCTGCGAATGCTGGGCGCTCTGGATCAAAACCACCGGATTACCGCCCACGGACGCGCACTAGCGCGACTTCCTCTGCATGTTCGGCTTGCACATATGCTGCAAATCTCCGGGCCAAATGCGGCCAATCTGGCAAGTCTCTTGTCCGAACGCGATCCACTCACAAAAGCGCCCGCAGATTTGACGCTCCGGCTCGAAGCCATCCGCGATCCGCGCAGATTCTCCGAACGCCGACCCTACGCGGTCAACCGCAACATCATCCAACGCATCAAGAGTGAAGCCAAACGCCTTGATAAAACGTTAAAATCTGGGAAGACAGATTTAACGCCTGCGGAAATGGCCGCTTTGGCCTATCCCGACCGCATCGGCCTGCACCGCAAAGGCGATGCCCCGCGCTACCAGTTGTCGGGCGGAAAGGGCGCGATCCTTGACGAGGGTGATAGCCTCGCAGGTGCCCGTCTCATCGTCGTCACCGACACCGACGGCAACCCGCGCGAGGCCCGCATCCGTCAAGCCATCGAGATCAGCGAAAGCGCCCTGCGCGGCCTCTTTTCCGATCAGATTGCATGGCACGACACCGTCGAATGGTCCCGCCGCGAGCGCCGCGTGATCGCCCGTCAGCAGGAGCGTCTCGGCGCCATTGCCCTCGATGATCGCATCTGGAAAGACGCGCCCGACGCCGCCCTCGCCCGCGCCATGCTGGACGGGGTGCGCGACCTCGGGCTGACGCTACCGGACGCCGCGCGCCGCTTTACCGCCCGCGTTGCCCTCGCCCGCGACGCCGGACAGGATCTGCCGGACATGGACCCGGAGGCGCTCATGGAGACGCTCGAAGACTGGCTCCTGCCCTATCTCTCCGGCGTCAGGACCGCTGCCGACTGGAAGAAATTCGATCCGCTGCCCGCGCTGCGCGCCCGCCTCGACTGGGACCAGACGCAGGCGCTGGACCGGGCGGTTTCGGCACATTTCACCACCCCCCTCGGGCGCAAGATCCCGATCGACTATTCCGGCGATCACCCGGAAATCTCGCTCCGCCTGCAGGAAATGTTCGGACAGAAGACGCATCCGACCGTCGGACGCACGCCGCTCAAGGTCACGCTGCTCTCGCCCGCCCAGCGCCCGGTACAGACCACCATGGACCTGCCCGGTTTCTGGGACGGCTCCTACGCCGATGTACGCAAAGACATGCGCGCGCGCTATCCGCGCCACCCCTGGCCCGAGGACCCGCGCGACGCGGACCCGACGCTCCGGGCGAAACCGCGCGGGACCTAGATCAGCGCCACCACGGTCCGTGGAAATCGCCCTCCTGGTCGGTCCGCTCGAAGCCGTGCCGACCAAAGAAGTCCCGCTGAGCCTGGATCAGCGCCGCCGTGCCGCGCCCCTGCCGCATGACATCCCAGAACGTCAGCGCGGCGGAGAGAACCGGCGTGGCATAGCCCGCCTCCGCCGCCCGCGTCACGACCTCCCGCAGCGCCGGAATGCCCTCCATCATTACCGAGGAGAACCGCGGCGCGAGGAACAGCTGCCCCTCCGGCGGGCCCTCCGAAAAAGCCCCGGCAATATCGTCGAGCAACCGCGCCCGTATGATACAGCCCGCCCGCCAGATCTCGGCAATGCGCACGGGATCGAGGCGCCAGTCATATTGGTCCGACGCGGCGGCCAGAATCCGGAAGCCCTGCGCATACTCCAGCACCCGCGCCGCAAGCATCGCCCGCTCCAGCAACCCGACATCGAGATCAAGCGCCGCGCGATCCGCGCCAAAGGTCTCTTCCGCACGGGCACGCAGCCCCTTCTCTGCCGACCATGCCCGCGCGGCCACCGCCGCCTCGATCATGGTCGCGCTCTGGCCAAGCCGCACCGCTTCGATGACCGTCCAGCGCCCGGTCCCCTTCTGCCCGGCCCGGTCCTCGATCAGATCCACGAACGGCAGATTTGTCGGCGCATCCGCATAGGACAGCACCGTCGCTGTGATCTCCATCAGATAGCTTTCCAGCCGCCCCGCGTTCCAGCCTTCGAAAATCTTGCCGACCGCGCGCACATCCCGCCCGGCGCCGAACCGCAACAGGTCATAGACCTCCGCGATCATCTGCATGTCGGCGTATTCGATGCCATTGTGCACCGTCTTGACGAAATGCCCGGCGCCATCGGGACCAAAGCGCGCGACGCAGGGATCGCCCTCATGCTGCGCGGCGATCCGCGTCAGAATCGGTTCAAGACCCGCCCAGCTCTCGGCGCTGCCCCCCATCATCATGGACGGCCCATTGCGCGCGCCCTCCTCGCCGCCGGACACCCCAAGGCCGACGAAATGAAGATCGTGCTCCGCCAGCCGCACCGCCCGCCGCCGGGTGTCGTGGAAATCCGCGTTGCCCGCGTCGATCACCGTATCGCCGGGGGCGAGCTGCGCAATGACCTCGTCCAGGAACGCATCCATCGGCGCCGTCGACGGGATCATCGCCACCACAAGCCGCGGCGTGGGCAAAGCCGCGATCAACCCCTCAACGCTCTGATGCCCCTCGATCTTTTCCGCCAGAGGCCCGGCCTTCTCCATGAAACGCAGCACCGCCGAAGGCGTCCGATTGGCGACATGCACGCGCACGCCCTTCTCCGCCAAGTTGAGCGCGAGCGCGGCACCCATGGTGCCAAGACCGTAAAGGCCGATTGTGGGGGGCGTCATGGCGGGGTCCTTTCCTGAATGCCGGATGGCACAGGCTAATCCGACCGAACGCCATGACAAGGCCCAAAGCGATTAGGCCGACCTTAAGACCCGATGCGATAAAACAGAGGCACGTCGGGGGACAAATGCCGAAACAGGAGCTGCCATGCCTGAAGGATACGCCACCAAGACACCGCAACCGGCCCTGCCGGCCAATATGATGGCCCGCTATCAGACGCGGGCCATCCGCCATGTCGGCATGCACCCGGCCCTGCCGCTGGCCTGGGGCACGGTGCTGATTGCGGTGCCGCTGTTCTGGCTGACCGCAATCGCTTGGTTTACCCGGATGGTGTTCTGATCGGTCTCAGCCAATCGGTGCGCAGGCGGTCAGGGGTTTGGTCGCTTGTGGAAAATGCCAATCCGAGCGGACCCAGACAAACGTCTCCGCCGTGACGAAAATCAACCGCCACCAGACCAGATCACCAGTGTCGTCCCGTCGCCATTCCTGTTCCATCGCCATGTCGATGGACTGCGGCCCCTGGCCCAGCACGCGGTACGCGCCGCGATCCGTCTTCACCCCGCCCAGGTCCATCTCTGCGCCGGTTTCGAACCAGATCGTCTTTCGGTCCGCGCTGACCGAGTAGAACAGACCATCGATGCATCCGGCCGCATTCGCCGCGTTCCAGACCCACCCCTGCGCGGACAGCCGGGTGAACGGATCGGGCACCCCGGCAACCGCCGACGCTGCTTAGACCGTCAGCAGAGCCGTGCCGAGGATTGCCCTCACGCGCCGAGGCACCAGCGCATCACGGCCTTCTGGGCGTGCAGACGGTTTTCCGCCTCATCCCAGATCACCGAATGCGGCCCGTCCATCACCTCGGAGGTGACTTCCTCCTCGCGGTGCGCGGGCAGGCAATGCATGAACAGCGCGTCCGGCTTGGCCGCTTCCATCAGCGTCTTGTTCACCTGGTAGGGGCGCAGCATGTTGTGCCGCCGCTCGCGGGCGCTCTGCGCGTCGTGCATCGACACCCATGTATCGGCAACCACCAGATCGGCCCCCTCGACCGCCTTCATCGCGTCGCGTTCGATGGTAATGGTGCTGCCCTTGCCCCGGGCAAAACCGACAAATTCCATTTCAGGATCAAGCTGCACCGGCCCCGTAAATGTCAGGTCAAAGCCGAACTGACCCGCCGCATGCAAAAAGCTGGCACAGACATTGTTGCCATCGCCGCACCACACCACCTTCTTGCCCCGGATCGGGCCCCGATGCTCCTCGAAGGTCAGCACATCGGCCATGATCTGGCAGGGGTGCGTGCGATCCGTCAGGCCATTGATCACCGGAACAGACGCATATTCCGCCATCTCCTCCAGCACGCTCTCATCGAACGTGCGGATCATGATCATGTCGACATAGCGGCTCAGAACGCGCGCGGTATCGGCAATCGTCTCGCCATGGCCAAGCTGCATGTCGCTCCCGGACAGCACCATGGTCTGCCCGCCCATCTGCCGCACGCCCACATCAAAGGACACGCGGGTCCGCGTCGATGGTTTTTCAAAAATCAGCGCGACCATGCGGCCATCAAGCGGCAATTCATCGTCGGGTGCGCCCTTGGGACGTCCGGCGCGGGCGTCCTTCATGGATTTCGCGCTGTCGATGATGCCCCGAAGCGCGGATTCTTCGGTTTTGTGAATATCAAGAAAGTGGTTCATATCAGTGTTCTTTTTGTCGGGCCGGGGGAGGATCGCCCTGCCCCGGTATCGTGAAATGAAAGAGAAAAGGTCAGCCGCGCTCCACGGCACTGGCCGCGAGATCCAGACGGGCGATCGCCTCGGCGATTTCCTCTTCGGTGATGTTCAGCGGCGGCAGGAGCCGCACGATATTATCCGCAGCCGGGACCGTGATCACACCGGCGTCATAGCCCGCCTTGACCACATCCGACGGCGCCGATTTGGTGCGCAGCCCAAGCATCAACCCAACCCCGCGCACGCCCTCGAACGTCTCGGGGTGCGCCGCCACCAGCCCCTCCAGCTTCTGCCGCAGGAAACCCGCACGGGCGCGCACCCCGTCGAGAAACTCGGGATCGGACACCACGTTCATCAACGCCAGCCCTACGGCACAGCCCAGTGGGTTGCCACCATAGGTGGAGCCATGGGTGCCCACCGTCATGCCGCGCGCCGCCTCTTCCGTGGCCAGCACAGCCCCAAGCGGGAAGCCCCCGCCGATCCCCTTGGCCACCATCATGATGTCCGGGGTCACCCCGGCCCATTCATGGGCAAACAGCTTGCCGGACCGGCCCACGCCGCATTGCACCTCGTCGAGGATCAGCAGGATTCCCTTTTCGTCGCACAGATTGCGCAGCCCTTGCAGGCACTGATCCGGCAGCGGGCGAATGCCGCCCTCGCCCTGGATCGGCTCGATCAGGATCGCGCCGGTGTTCTCCGTGATCGCCGCGTTCAGCGCCTCGTGATCGCCCCACGGCAGATGCACGAACCCCTCCAGAACGGGGCCAAAGCCCTTGACCATCTTCTCTGCGCCGGAGGCGGCGATCGCCGCCGAGGAGCGCCCATGGAAACAGCCAGAGAAGGTCAGGATCTCGATCTTCTCGGGATGTCCCGCATCGTACCAGTATTTGCGCGCCATCTTGACCGCCAGCTCGCAGGCCTCGGTCCCGGAGTTGGTGAAGAACACCGTGTCGGCAAAGGTCTCGTCCACCAGTTTCGCGGCCAGTGCCTCCTGCTGCGGAATCTCGTAGAGGTTCGACAGGTGCCACAGCTTGTTTGCCTGCTCGGTCAGGGCCGAGACCAATTCCGGCGCCGCATGGCCCAGCGCGTTGACCGCGATGCCGCTGCCCAGATCAAGGAAGCGTCGTCCGCTCTCATCGGTCAGCCAGGTGCCTTTGCCTTCGACGAAATGCAGCGGCGCGCGCGCGTAGGTCGGCAGAACGGGAGAGATCATGTCACGGTCCTCGTGTGATAAGAGGCTTTTGGGTGCCAAGGCGCCCGGGGCCTGTCAAGGTTTTAAGAGAGGAAGGAATGCAAAAGCGCGCTCCCGTGCACGTCCGGCACGGGGGTCAGGAGAGCTCAGGCTCGTCGGATTCGCGAAAATTGCATCATGGCCGGGTGTTTACGGCATCCCCGGAAAAACACAAGCATTCTGTGGCCAATCCTGGAAACGGCACCCGAAGTGGCCCGGCTGTCCATCCCGCGCGGCGGCCTCGGCTTGGCCGGAAAGGTCTGGACCTGGCCAGGGCTGGGCAGGGTATGCCTCAAACGCTGCGACCACATCGCGGCGCGCGGCTTGGGATAGTCGCAAGCCGCCTTTTGGTGCCTCGTATCCATCGGACTTATTCCGGCTTTTTAATCGAAGACCGGCTCCGGATACCCCACGCCCATCAGATAAAGCCCAAACGGCGGACACACCGGCCCGCAGGCGGCGCGATCTTGCGCCTCCAGCGCCGCGCGTACATCCTCCGGCGCCCAGGATCCGGCGCCGACCCGCTCCAGGGTTCCGACGATGCTGCGCACCTGATTGTGCAGGAAGGACCGCGCGCGTAGCGAGAACCACACCTCAGGCCCTGCCAGCCCCTCGACCCGCTCTACCCGGATTTCATCCATCGTCTTCACCGGCGAATGCGCCTGGCACACGACGGAGCGGAAGGTGGTAAAGTCATGTTGGCCAATCAGAAAATCCGCCCCGGCCTGCATCGCGCCCACATCGAGATCGTGGTTCACCCGCCAGACCGCCCCCTCTTCGAGTGTCGCGGGCGCCCGCCGCATCAACAGCCGGAACAGATAGCGCCGTTCCACCGCCGAAAACCGGGCGTGCCAATCCTCGGCGACCTGAACACAGCCCCGGATCGCCACCGGAGCAGGCTTGAGATGGTAATTCAAAGCCTCCGACAGGCGGAACGGATCCCAGTCCTTCTCCATATCGCAATGCGCCACCTGCCCGCGCCCATGCACGCCGGCATCGGTGCGCCCGGCGGCAGCAATCGTGTGCGCACGCGGTTCCAGCCGGGCCAGCGCCGCCTCGATTGCCCCCTGCACCGAAGGCTGATCCGCCTGCCGCTGCCATCCGGCGAAGGGGCGTCCGTCATATTCCACGAGCAAAGCATATCTGGGCATGGCCGCGCCTTACCGCGCGGCGCGCAGCAAGGCAACGCTGATGTCGGCGCGCCCGGTCCAGTCCCCGGCGCCGCACTGCGGTCTCGGCCAGAGATTTCCCCGCCCTGCGCCTCTGGCTCTTCTGCTTCCGTACCCTTATCTTGAACACAACGACAAGACTTGAGGGGCAGACACAGGTGTTCATGGGAACCATCGCCGACACGCTCACCCGCAGCGTCGAAAACGTCACGGACACGGTTTCGGGTGTCTTCTTCGATCCCGTTGTCCGGCTCGGCGTTACGGGGCTGTCCCGCGCTGGCAAGACGGTGTTCATCACCTCCCTCGTTGCCAATCTCCTCGACCGGGGCCGCATGCCCCAGCTGGTTGCCCAGACAGAGGCGCGCATCCTCTCCGCCTACCTGCAGCCACAGCCCGACGACACCCTGCCGCGCTTCGACTACGAATCGCACCTCGGCGCCCTGTCCGCCAGCACGCCAAGCTGGCCCGACAGCACCCGCGCCGTCTCCGAATTGCGCCTGTCGCTCAAGGTCCGCCCGAACGGCATGCTCTCCGGCCTCCAGGGGCCGCGCACCGTGCACCTCGACATCGTCGACTATCCGGGCGAATGGTTGCTCGATCTCGGACTGCTCGAGAAATCCTACGCCAACTGGTCTGAAGAGATGCTCAAACGCATGGCGCACCGGCCCAAGGGCCCCGACTATGTCGCCATGGCACAGGCCGAAGACACCGGCGGCGCGCTGGACGAATCGCGCGCCCGTGCCCTTTCGGAGACTTACACAAGCGCCCTGCATGCGGCGAGAAACGCCGGATTTTCAGACTGTTCGCCCGGTCGTTTCCTGTTGCCCGGCGAACTTGCCGGCTCTCCGGTCCTCACCTTTGCGCCGCTGCCGCCACTCGACAGCCCGCCGCGCAAATCGCTCTGGCGCGAGATGGAACGCCGCTTCGAAGCCTACAAATCCCGCGTCGTGCAGCCCTTCTTCAAGAACCACTTCGCCCGCATCGACCGGCAGGTCGTGCTTGTCGATGCGCTCGGTGCGATTCACGCCGGTCCCCGCGCCGTCGAAGACCTGCGCCAGACAATGGCAGACATCCTCGGCGCCTTCCGTCCCGGCGCAAACGCCTTCCTGTCACAACTTCTGCTTGGCAAACGAGTGGAGAAAATTCTCTTTGCCGCGACCAAGGCCGACCACCTGCATCACATGCAGCACCCGCGCCTGACCGCCATCATGGAAGCGCTGGTGCGCGATGCCCGCGACCGCGCCCGCTTCTCCGGAGCAGAGACCGAGGCCATGTCCATCGCCGCACTGCGCGCCACGACGGAACAGACGATTTCCCATGTAGGTCAAGACCTTGACTGTGTACGCGGCACGCTGCTCGACAGCGGCAAGCAGGCTGCCTTCTATCCCGGCACCCTGCCCGAAGACCCCGGCCACCTGCTTGCCCCGGCGCGCGACGGTGCAGAGAAATGGCTCGATCAGGATTACAAGATCATGCGCTTTGCCCCCGCCCGCCTGACACTGAAACCGGGCGAAGGCCCGCCGCACATTCGCCTCGACCGTGCCGCGCAGTTTCTCATCGGGGACAAGCTGTGAGCGCCGCCGTCACGCTGCGCCGCGCCCGCTCGACCGATGCGGGAAAGCTCGGTGCGATGCTCTCCGCGTTTATCGACGACACGCCATGGATGCCGCGCCTTCACAGCCGCGCTCAGGATGTCGGCTTTACCGGCCTGATGATCGAGCGCGGCTGGGTCACGGTCGCCGCCACAGATACCGGCCCCTGCGGCTTTCTCGCCCGCGAGGGCGCCTTTGTCCACGCGCTCTACCTCGCGCCGGAGTCACAAGGCAAAGGGATTGGCCAAACCCTTATGACCCAGGCAAAATCCGAGACGGATCGCCTCGAACTCTGGACCTTCGAAGCCAACACCGGCGCCCGGCGCTTCTATGAGCGGATGGGCTTTGCCGAGGCCGAGTGCGGCGACGGCTCCGCCAATGACGAAGGGCTGCCGGATATCCGCTATGTCTGGCCCGCACCCCTGAAACTAGGACATGACAATGGCTGACCCAAAGGGCCCCATCCTGATCGACCTCGAAGAGGACAGCGCCGCGCCCTCCCCCTCGGAGGCCCCGCCCGTTCCCGATCTGCACCCCGAGACCGACCCGCCAAAGGGGCAAGCCATGGCGACCGCCGCCGCCCTCGCCGCGCGCCGGCCTTCAAAGCTGGCGCGCTGGTTCTGGCGGCTGCTGGTCACGTTGATCGGCACGCTGATCTCCATCGCCGCATGGAATTTCGTCACCGGTCTGATCGCCTCGACGCCGCTTCTGGGTTATGCTGTCGCCCTGATGATGGCGCTCTTTGCGCTGGTCGTGGTGCTGATCGCGGTCAAGGAACTCTCTGCCTTTGCCCGCCTAGCCCGCATCGACGCGCTCCATCACGAGGCCAGCAGCGCCCGCGCCGCCGACGACATCAAGGCCGCCCGCGCCACCGTCACACGGCTCAAGGCGCTCTACTCCGGCCGCGACGACACCAGATGGGGCCGCGAGAGGCTGGCCGAGCGCGAGGCCGAGGTCTTCGATGCCGGGGCGCTTCTGGACCTTGCCGAGCACGAACTGCTCGCGCCGCTCGACATCGCCGCTCGTACCGAGGTGGAGGCCGCCGCGCGGCAGGTCGCCACGGTCACGGCGCTGGTGCCGCTCGCGCTGGCGGATGTCGCCGCCGCACTGACCTCCAATCTGCGCATGATCCGCCGCATCGCGGAGATCTACGGCGGCCGCTCCGGCACCTTGGGCAGCCTGCGTCTAACGCGCGCCGTCATGTCCCACCTCGTTGCCACCGGCGCCGTGGCGGTGGGGGATGACATGCTGGAGCCGATCCTCGGCGGTGGCCTGCTGGGCAAACTGTCACGCCGCTTCGGCGAGGGTCTGGTCAATGGGGCGCTCACCGCCCGCGTGGGCGTCGCCGCCATGGAGGTCTGCCGCCCGCTGCCCTTCTCACAGGGCAAACGCCCCTCCACGCGCTCGATTGTCCGCACCGCGCTCAGTGGCCTGTTCTCCAAGGAAAAATCCTGATCACCGGTGGGGAATAACCGACCTTACATCCAATTGTCCCGGGGCTAGACTGCGCCGATCAGCCAGAAGGACGCGCCCGTGACCGATGACGCCATTATCGCCCTGATCATCCTGTTCCTGCTCGCGGTGCCAATCACTCTTGTCTATCTTCTGATCGTGGTCATCCGCCTGAAACGCCGGGTCGCGGCACTGGAAGCTGGTCAAACCGCGCCCATTCCGGAAGCCATGAAGAGCGCCGCAACCGGTCCGGCGCGCCCCGTGCCCGCACCGCCCGCCCGAATTGACGCGGCACCCGCAGAGGCCGGCACGGCAGCAGAGGGCCGCGCACCGTGGCGCAGCCCGCCAAAGCCCCCCGCCGCGCCAAAGCGGCCCTCCGTCCTCGCGGCGCAGCTCAGCCGCCTGACGCACTGGCTGCGGGAAAACTGGTTTTATGCCGCCGCTGCGGCGTCCCTCGCCCTCGCCGGACTGTTCCTTGTGCAATACGGCGTCGAGAACGGCCTTCTGCCGCCTGCCGCCCGCGTTGCCGCCGCGCTCTCTTTCGGGGTGTTGCTCATCGCCGGGGGCGAGGTCATCCGGCGCCGATTCGGCGATTCCGAAGCGAGCGCAACGGCTTACCTGCCTTCCGTGCTCTCGGGCGCGGGCCTCGTGTCGATCTTCGGCGGCCTGGTCGCCGCGCGAATGCTCTATGGGCTGATCGCCCCGACGCCCGCGTTGGTCCTGCTCTTTGCCGCCGCACTCGGCGGTCTGTTGCTGGGTTGGCGACACGGGCCACTGCTCGCCGCCATCGGCCTCATTGGCGGTATGCTCGCGCCCTTCCTCGTCGGCGGCTCTTCGGACACACCGCAAACCCTCTTCGCATATTTCGCCCTCCTCGCCGCGCTCGGCCTTGGCTTCGACACGCTGCGCCGCTGGGCGTGGATCTCCGTGCTTTCGGTTGTGTTCGCCACCGCCGCAGGCTGGCTGCTGCTCTCGGTTTCACTGAACACCGACGCGTTCGGCATCTCCTTCGCCGCCTTCGTCGCCATACTCGCGATCCTCGCCACGCTGATCCCGGCGCGCGGTCTCACGCCGGACCACGATGGCCCCTGCCTCGTCGAAGCCGTGCTGAAAAGGCAGGGAAAACCGATCTTCCCGGCGCTCCTCTCTCTCGGCACGCTCCTCGCGGCTATCCCCGCCATCCTGCTCATCGCGGGCCACAGCCCGATGACGGCATGGGCCGCAATCCTTGTCCTGACCGCGCTTGGCGCTGCCTATGCGCTCTGGTCGCTCAGAGCGCCAGCGCTGCAGGATCATGCTCTTCTGCCGACCCTTGGCCTGCTGGCGATCTGCGCCGTGAATGACCTGAACGCACCGATCTTCGATGCCCTGCGCCAACACCTCGCAGACACGGCAAGCCAGACCGAAACCCGCTTTTCTCTCGACATCACCTGGATGCTGCTCGCCGCGACGGTGCTCAGCGTGGTCTTTGCATGGCGATCCCAGACGGGCGCCGAAAACCGTCTGCCCTGGGCCGGGGCCGCCGCGCTCACCGCGCCGCTTGCCGGACTGCTGCTGGAGGCCACGCGCCATCCTGCCGGGATCATCGGCGCCTATCCCTGGGCACTGCATGGCCTCGCCCTTGCCGCACTGATGACGCTCATGGCCGAACGCCTCGCGCGCCAGACGCCCGAGGACAAGAGCCGCACCGCCCTGCCGGTGCTCTCCGCCCTCGCCTGCCTCGCTTTCGCGCTGGCCATCACCCTCACCAGTACCGCGCTGACCCTGGCCATCGCCGCCACCATCGTGGCCGCCGCTGCGCTGGACCGGCGCTTCGACCTGCCGCTTATGGGGGCCTATATCGCCGCCGGGGTGGTCGCGATCGGCCTGCGGCTGACGTTCGATCCCGGCGTCGGATGGGCCACGCAAACAACTCTTTTGCCAATGCTGCTGGCCTATGGCGGCAGCCTCACCGCGCTGCTCGCCGCCTATGCCCTGATGCAGGGTCGTCCCCGTCCCAAGTCCCGCGTCTTCCTCGAAAGCGCGGCATGGTCGGTGGCGGGCATGACGCTCAGCCTGACCCTCTTTCATATCATCCGCACTTTCGCGCCGGAGGCGGGACTGCAGACGCATTGGGGCTACGGGCTGCTCGCTGCGCTCTGGAGTGGCGTCGCCATGGCCCAGCTCTTCCGGCAGGAACTCGGGGGTTGGTTGAGGCCGCTGCGCATCGCCCTTGCCGCGCTGTTCGGGGTCATCGCCGGGGTCTTCCTGCTGCTGCTCCTGACCGATTTCAATCCGCTGATCGGGCGCGAAACCGTGCTTGGGCCGGTGCTGCTCAATACGCTGATCCCAGCCTACCTTTTGCCCGCGGCCTTCCTCGCGATTGCCGCGTGTCGCCTCACCCGGCAACCCAAGGCCCTGCGCCGCAGTCTGGTCTGCGCGGCGCTGGCGCTTGCCGCCTTCTGGGTGATGCTGACGATCCGTCACGGATGGCAGGGCGGCAGCGGCATGCGTCTGAACGCGGGCGTGACCCAACCTGAACTCTACAGCTATACCGTCGCGCTCCTGCTCGCCGGCGCCGCGCTGTTCTATCAGGCCCTCGCCCGCCGCTCCGATCTGCTCCGCCGCGCCGGGGTGGCGATCATCGCGCTCGCCGTGGCCAAGGTCTTCGTGATCGACATCTCCGGCCTGTCGGGCCTCGTGCGGGTGTTCTCCTTCCTGCTGCTGGGCCTGTCGCTGGCCGGGCTGGCCTGGCTCAATCGCTGGGTTCAGGGCCGCGCCGCGCCAAACCGCCCCCCGGATTGACCCACGTCAAGGCCGCAAGCGCGCGCCTGCGGCACCGTCTGTCGAACCGCGAAGGACATGCCGCATGAAACTCTCCGAGCACGGCCACACACAGGCCGAAATCGACGCCCGTCTCGCCACGCCGCCGGGGCGCGGCGATCTGCGCGATGTGGTCTATGGCGCAATCGACGGCGCGGTGACCACCTTCGCCATCGTCGCCGGGGTTGCGGGGGCGGGCCTCTCGCCGCTCGTGATCGTCGCGCTTGGCCTCGCCAATGTGCTCTCCGACGGCTTTTCCATGGCCGCCGGCAATTACTCCGCCACCAAGGCCGAGCTTGACGACATCCACCGCCTGCGTGCCGTGGAAAACCGCCACATCGCGACCAATCCCGAAGGCGAGCTTCGTGAGTTGCGCACTATCCTCGCGCAAAAGGGCCTCTCCGGTGCGACCCTTGAGGACGCCACACGGCAGATCGCCGCCCGCCGCGAGACCTGGATCGCCGCCATGCTCGAAGGCGAATATGGCCTCGCTTCGGTCGATCCGCACCCGCTGCGCGCCGCGCTTGTGACCTTTGCCGCCTTCCTTGCCGCCGGGGCGGTGCCCCTGATGCCCTTTCTGCTCGGACTTCCCCGCGCCTTCGACACCTCCGTCATCCTTACGCTGGTCTGCTTTTTCGCGATCGGCACCCTGAAATCGCGCTGGTCGCTCAGCCCGTGGTGGCGATCCGGTCTCGAAACCTTTGGCATCGGCGCCACGGCGGCCGGGATCGCCTATGTCGTCGGCACGCTTTTCGCCTGATCTGACACCACGTCCGGAATACCCGACTGTCACCGCCGGACCGGCGCCTCTAAGGTCGAGCCATTCACGCTGTACGCTCTCCATTTTTTTCGGGCGATTTCATTATGTCAGACGTTTTCCCGATGGCGCTCGACGCCATCCATTTCCGCATCATCGGCGTCGTTGGCTTCGGCATCTACGTGACGCTTTACACCTGCCTGAGCCTGCGCATTCTGCACTCCGGTCAGGTGCGGTATTTCTGCGGCAATCTGCTCGCTGCCAGCCTCGTGCTGATCTCGCTCAGCCACGATTTCAACCTCGCCTCGGCCCTGATCCAAGGCTTCTGGATCGTGATGAGCCTGCCCGCCATCGCCCTGCGCCTGGCGCAGCGGCGGTCTAACCGGGCAGCGAGCCGCTCGGTGGCAGCAAATCTCCACACACCAGCCGCGTCAGCACACCGGGGAGCGGCGCAATTTGTGACAACGGAAACAGAACACGGTCCCGCAGGACTGGCAGGACCCGGCTATCGGATTGATACTGCGGCGTAAACGCCCAGCTCATTGACTGATAGCCCCAGACATGCCAGCGCCGCGCGCGGGTGTAGTGCAGCGCTGCCAGCTCGGCATCACCCCGCGCCACCGCCAGGGCCCGCACCAACGCCCAGGCATCCAGCAATGCCATGTTCGCGCCCTGTCCCAACTGCGGACTGGCGCGATGCGCAGCATCGCCGATGTGAATAATCCCATCCGTGACCGGCCGCGCCAGAGTGCCATGCGAATAGCGCGCCATGGTCATCTGGGCCGGATCGCGGATCTGCGCGGCAAAGGGCGCAAACTCCGGCCAAAGCGCTTCTGCCTCGGCCTGCCAGGCCGCCAGACCGGCCTGCCGCCACGCGTCATGGCCATCACGCGGCAAAGACCAGAAAATCGCCGCCTTGCGACCCGTCTGCCCCGGAACGGTGCCAATCGGCAGGACGCCCAGCATCCGGTCCGCCCGCCGATAGACCTGCCGAAGCACGTCGCGCGGCAGATCCGTCTCGGGCCAATCCACCGTAGCCCACAGCGCGCCATAGGCCAATCCGCGCGCCCGCAACGGTGACAGCGGCGAGCCCGCACCGCAGGCGTCAACAATCAGATCAAACGGCCCGTCCGAGCCGCCCTCGAACCGCACGACACCACCGCTGGCCGAGAGCACCCGCCGCCCCGCCGCGATGGTCACGCCGGAGGCCTGCGCGACCTCCAGCAGGGCGTTGAACAACGCGGCGCGGTGGATTGCCAACCCGAACCGCTTGCGCCGTTTCGAGACATAGGACACGTCCAGAACCCGGCGCCCGCTGCCAGCCTCCCGGCCCAGCATCCGAACCACCCGGTTGCCCTGCGCGAGGGCCGCGCCGCTGGCTCCGAGCCGCTCCAGAACCGACAGGCCCACGGGCTGGATCACCAGCCCCGAGCCCACCGGCGCGGGGGCCTCGAACTGGTCGAACACTGTCACCGCATGGCCCGCCTGCGCCAACCCCGACGCCGCCGCCAACCCGCCGATCCCGGCCCCTGCCACCGCTATGCGCACCGCTCATCTCCCGCACCACGCCCGGAGCTTCCTAAAGAAACCGGACCGATTTCCTTGAAATAAACCACAAGCCTAGCGCAAGATCGGAACACCGCCGGGGCCTTGCATCTTCTCTACGACACCGGCCCGAACGGACCGGCCAATGCGATGCGCCAGCGCCGACCATGCCGCCGCCTGCTCTGGCCGCAACTCTCGCTCCAGCACCAGATCAAACAGACCCAGCCAAGCATCGAACATCCCCGGCCGCACGTTCCCCGCATCGCGGTGCACGGCGACCGGATTGCCGTCGTAACTGCGCTCATGCAGGATCGCGTTGGCCCAGAAGTTGGCCACCTTCGCCTCATGCGCGGGCCAGTCGTCCACATGCACGGCAAACACCGGGCCCAGTCCCGGATGCTCTCGCACCAGCGCATAAAACGCCGCCACCACGCGCTCGATCTCGGTGCGGGTTATCTCGAATTTCGGCGGTATCCCGGTTGCGGTCATGACGTCTCCTGCGATCTGCTCAAATCAAACGCCCCTGCGCCCTGGACGCAAGGCGCAGATGGCCGCAGCCCGGAAAAACACCGCGCCCGGTGTCGTCCTGTTGACAGGCCGGTCACGGGCGCGGGCATAGCCGAAGTCGATGCAAACAGACAAAATCAGCGACACGCGCCACCGCTTGCCGCCCCTGATCGCCCCTATTCTGTGGTCGCGGCAGCTTTTCCCCCACGATATCTCGGATCTGGACGAAGTGGTCGTGAAAGTCGCGGGCTACGAGCCCAAATGGATCATCACGGACCTTCTGCAATCCTGTGGTGCGGCAAAACGTGCGTTCGCGCCCGGCCTCCCAGATGGGCCTCGAAAACCGCGCTGCGGGCAGCAGCATGAAACACAGTATCCACAGCAGCGGCGCCAGAAAGGTCCGTGACACCAGCCGTTTTTGCAGCGAGCCGGAGGTCATCGCGCGCCCTCCTGCACAAAAAAACGAAGAGGTCAGCGGGCGGGGCATGAAGATGCACTGTGCGGCCTTCGGCGGGGCGAAAGGCGTTATCGGGATGGGCCGAATTCTGCCAGTCCCAATAGATCTGCCCGGTCGTGGTACCCGTGGCACAGCGGAACCGGGTCAGGCTGCCGTGAAACAGCGCATCCCCGATCCGGCAGGGCAGAGCGTTGACGGCGCTTGTACGGGTGCCTCGGGCAGCGCCGACAGCGGCTCGTCCAGCAGCACCTTGGGCAAGCGCCACGCGCTGACGCTGCCCGCCGGACAGCTCATGCGGCATGCGGTCGCTCTTTTCCGCAAGCTCCACCATTTCAAGCGCGTCGCGTACGACGGTGGCGGTTCTGGCCTTGGGCCATTTCAGTCGCTCAAGGCCAAAGGCCACGTTGCGGCCAACGCTGAGCTGCGGGAACAGGGCGTAGTCCTGAAAGACCATGTTCACATCGCGATCACAGGGCGGCACGTCTGTTACATCCGCATCGTTCAGGACGATCTTGCCTTTGGTGGGTGTGTCGAATCCGGCCAGCAAGCGCAGTAAAGTCGTTTTCCCGCAGCCGGACGGCCAAAGCAGGGTGACGAACTCGCCCGCTTCGATGCTCAGCGAGGCGGGGTCCAGCGCAAGCACGGTGCCTGCTAAAATTCAGGTGGCATCGGAAATGTCGATCATTTGACATACTTTTCGCGGTCCGCGCCAAGGAAGGCTCTGGTGCGGCGTCAACGCAGGCGTTGAGGGGCCCCGTGCGGGACAGATACCGCATGACCCTAGGTCAGAGTATGGTCATAGCGCGGCCTTCACGGCATTCCGGGTGTGGCATATTCCACGGGGCGCGCGGGTGTCAGCCACATTGCCGGGGACTCGAGGATTTCCGGATCGCCCACATGCTTTTCGGCGGTCTCTTCCTCGGTTATGCAGGACGCGGCCCCGGGGTTGGTCGGCCAGTAGCCGGTGACGCCGGAGACGGCACATTGCCCTTCGGGAGAGTTCATGTATTCCATGTCCTTGTAGGCGCAGTAGGTGTTGGGCGTATCCTTGACCAGCATCCATTTATCGATCCAGCCATCGGCCCCTTCGACCGGGATGAATTCGGCCACCGGGATGCCCGGCTTTTCCAGTGCGCCCAACATGGGTCCATCCCAGGTGTAGGAGATGTAAATCGCTCCCAACGCCATCAGGTTTGTCGGCTGCCAGTAGGGATCATTTTCGAACACCTGGCGGACAATTTCATGAACCGGAACGGTCAGATCCACGGGGCGTCCAAACGCCATACACCCGCAGGCATCGTTCTGTGCCTGAAAGGTTTCCCTGAGCACCGCACCATCTGTGTCCGTTGTCACGCTACAGCGCCTGATCATTGATGCGTTTACGAATCGATTTCGTCGACAAGGTTCGAGATCTGCGATCGCAAAAATCGAAAGCACCTGGTTTTCTGGCTAAAATTTCAGAAGAGACGTGGTGATGGCTGCTATCGAGCATAATTCAGGCACACAAGGGATGCATTCTTGAATCATTGCTCGACAGGCTCCGCTCCGAGCCGCAGCGTGGCCGCGCCTGTCGCGCGCCCGTCGGCCTGTTGACGTGGCAACACCCTCGGACCTCTTCGCCGCGCCGGGTCGTCTCTTCATGCGCCGCGATCTTCGGACACGGCAAACCACGGCGCTGGACCTCCCTCAAATCCAGCGCTACAAGGCGCGCATGATGGCACGGCACCTGATCATCATTCGAATTACATGCCCGGCGCTCTGATCACACGAGCCGCCGGGACAAGGCGTATGGACTTTCGCGCCGCCCCCACACCCTGACATTTCTGCAAGATCCGAAGGACGCCACAGATGTGCGCCGAAACGCCTGACTACAAAGACACACTCGCTCTTCCGAAAACCGATTTCCCGATGCGCGCTGGCCTGCCCAAGCGCGAGCCCGCATGGCTCGACCGCTGGGAAAAGATCGGCATCTACGATCGCCTGCGCGAGAAAGAGGGGCGCCCCGATTTCGTCCTGCACGACGGTCCGCCCTACGCCAACGGCAATCTTCACATCGGCCACGCGCTGAACAAGGTGCTCAAGGACTTCATCGTGCGTAGCCAGCAGATGCTTGGCCATGACGCGCGCTATATCCCCGGCTGGGACTGCCATGGCCTGCCGATCGAATGGAAGATCGAAGAACAGTACCGCAAGAAAGGCAAGAACAAGGACGAGGTGCCGCTGATCGACTTCCGGCAGGAATGCCGCAAGTTCGCCGAGGGCTGGATCGACATCCAGCGCGAGGAGTTCAAGCGGCTGGGCGTCACCGGCAACTGGCCCGATCCCTACCTGACGATGAACTTCCACGCCGAGCGCGTCATCGCCGAGGAGTTCATGAAATTCCTGATGACCGGCACGCTCTATCAGGGCTCGAAGCCCGTGATGTGGTCGCCGGTGGAAAAGACCGCGCTGGCCGAGGCGGAGGTCGAGTACCACGACAAGGAAAGCTTCACCATCTGGGTGAAGTTCAAGGTTGCTTCCGCACTTTCGAATGCGCCCATGGCTGGCGTTGGTGACGCGAGCGACTTGCTCGGGGCTAATGTCGTCATCTGGACCACCACCCCCTGGACCATCCCGTCCAACAAGGCGGTCGTCTATGGCGCGGACTATTCGTATGGCCTCTACGAAGTGACCGCCACACCGGACGAATGCTGGGCCGCCGTTGGCGAGCGCTTCATCCTTGCGGACAAGCTGGCCGCGCAGACGTTCACCCGCGCCCGCCTTGAAGAAGGCCAGTGGACCCGCGTACGCGACGTGCCCGCAGACGAATTGGCCACGCTCTCCCTCGCCCACCCCCTCGCCGGGGCCGAAGGCTCGAACGGCGAATGGGATCAGCCGCGCGACTTCCGCGCCGCCGATTTCGTCACCGACGAGGAAGGCACCGGCTTCGTGCACTGCGCCCCCTCGCACGGTATGGAGGAATACGAGCTCTACCGCGATCTCGGGATGCTTGATCAGGTCATCACCTACAACGTCATGGACGACGGCGGCTTCCGCGCGGATCTGCCGTTCTTTGGCGGCACCTACATCCTCGACCGCAAAGGCAAGGAGGGCAACGCCAACAAGACCGTCATCGACAAGCTCGCCTCCGTGAACGGCCTTCTGGCGCGCGGCAAGATCAAGCACAGCTACCCGCATTCCTGGCGCTCCAAGGCCCCGGTGATCTTCCGCAACACCCCGCAGTGGTTCGCCGCCATCGACCGCCCCGTCGGCGACGGGCAGGACACCTACGGCAAGACGATCCGCGAACGCGCCCTGACCTCCATCGACCAGCTGGTCAAATGGACGCCGCAAACCGGCCGCAACCGCCTTTACTCGATGATCGAGGCGCGGCCCGACTGGGTCCTCTCGCGCCAACGCGCCTGGGGTGTGCCGCTCACCTGCTTCGTCAAGAAAGGCGCGCTGCCCACGGATGACGACTTCCTGCTGCGCAATGAGGAGGTGAACCAACGCATCGCCGAAGCCTTTGAGGCCGAAGGCGCCGACGCGTGGTACAAGGACGGGGCCAAGGACCGCTTCCTGGGCAATATCGTCAATCCGAACGACTATGACCAGGTCTTCGACATCCTCGACGTCTGGTTCGACTCCGGCTCCACACATGCCTTTGTCCTGCGCGACCGGCCCGATGGCGCAAAGGACGGCATCGCCGACCTCTATCTCGAAGGCACGGATCAGCACCGCGGCTGGTTCCATTCGTCGATGTTGCAAGCCTGCGGCACCACGGGCCGCGCGCCCTATCGCGGTGTGCTGACCCATGGGTTCACGCTCGACGAGAAAGGCAACAAGATGTCCAAATCGCTGGGCAACACCGTCGCCCCCGAGGACGTCACCAAGCAATATGGCGCGGATATCCTGCGGCTTTGGGTGGCTCAGTCGGACTATACCGCCGACCTGCGCATTGGCGGCGAGATCCTCAAAGGCGTCGCCGACAGCTACCGCCGCCTGCGCAACACCATGCGATACATGCTTGGCGCGGTTGCCCACTATGACGAGTCGCAAAAAGTCGACGCCAAGGACATGCCGGAGCTGGAGCAATACATCCTGCACCGGCTCGCCGAACTCGATACGGTGGTCCGCGAAGGCTACAAATCCTATGACTTCCAGGGCGTCTTCCAGCAGATCTTCCACTTCTGCACGCTCGACCTGTCGGCCTTCTACTTCGACATCCGCAAGGACGCGCTCTACTGCGATGGCGACACCCTGCGCCGCCGCGCCGCACGCACGGTGATGGACATCCTCTTCCACCGCCTGACGACCTGGCTCGCGCCGATCCTCGTCTTCACCATGGAAGAAGTCTGGCTCGAACGCTTCCCGGGGGATGACAGCTCTGTTCACCTGACGGACATCCCCGAAACCCCGGCGGACTGGCTCAACGCCGATCTCGCCGCCAAATGGCAGCAGATTCGCCGCGCCCGCCGCGCCGTCACCGCCGCGCTCGAAGTGCAGCGCACGGAGAAGGTCATCGGGGCCTCGCTGGAGGCCGCCCCGGTGGTGCATGTCGCCGATCAGCCCATGCTGGACGCGCTCAAATCGGTCACCTTCGAGGACATCATCATCACGTCCGATGTCAGCCTGACGACCGATCCCGCCCCTGCCGAAGCCTTCCGCATACCGGAAATCGACGGCATCGGCGTGGTGTTTGAAAAGGCCGACGGCGAGAAGTGTCAGCGCTGCTGGAAGATCCTGCCCGACGTTGGCCAACATGCGCACGCGGGCACCTGCAAGCGCTGCAACGACGCGCTGGGCTAGGCCTCAAGCCGGACCAGAAGACCAAAGCCCCGCAGAGCGTTGTAACCGCCCTGCGGGGCTTTTCGTTTGCGGCGCGGTCTTTTATGGACCAAAGCCCGAGGCCCGCTTGCGCCCTACCTACCAGGAACGACCGCCTCCACCGCCCTTTGACGCCAGACTTCCCAAAACACAGGTCCGACGATATGCTTCCCTTACGTCAAGTTGTTGTCCGGAGGCTCCCCATGCGCCGTCGTCATTTTCTTACCCTCGCAACCGCCAGCCTGCTCGCGGGCTGCGCCACCGGCGGCATCCGCGCCCTCGCGCCCAATTCCACGATCATCGTCACCCGCCACGCCGAGCGCACAGGAGCGGACCTGAACGACGCAGGACGCGCCCGCGCGCGTAAGCTCGTCAACGTGCTCGACGGCATCGAGATCGACGCCATCCACAGCCCCGGCATCCAGCGCAACATGGACACCGCCGCACCGCTTCTTGCTGCGCGTGGACTGCCCCTGGAGCGCATCGCACAGGAAGACCCCACGCCGCGTCTCATCCGCTCCGCAGCGGGCCGCACGGTGGTCTGGGTCGGAAACAAGGGCAACATCCAGACGATCTGGGACGACCTCGCCCTGCCCGCCCCCGCGCCGCTGGATTACGGCGATATGTTCATCATCCGCAGCGACGCCATGGGCCGCGTCAGCGTCGAACGCCGCCTCTACTGACCAGGCGCGCATCCCGGATGCTCCGGGCGGACCCAACCCGATGATGCTCAAAGAAATCGGTGCCTGCCTCCGATCGCGCGACTCAATGCTCCGCCAGTGATCATGAGAAAATCACTGAAAACTGTGCGAAGCTCAGCATTTGCCCGGAGGATTTGTACTCACTTCGGCCAACACCCGACCAGACTTCGTTTAGCGCGACCCTCAAGAGGTCAACCGCGTCACAGTTCGGCAGTCCGCCCATTGCTACAGACGAACCGACGCACCCCGCGCCAAACACCGCACGGCCGATCTTCCGCAACCCAGATCAAGCCGCAAAGCGAAGGCTATCGCACACAACCGCGATCGCATGTCGCTGTGCTATATCATATTGAGTGAGTAAAAGTGGCAGCCCGTAGGGTTGTCGCAGTTGTCAGCGAAATCAAGCCTGTAACCCGTCCAACCGGCCAGAATACACCCATTGAAAACAAAGCGGAAAATCCCGCTTTGTCCAACGCCAGAAAGCCTTCCAGCCTCGCACGATTCATCAAGCCCAGACATAAGCGCATGTCGCGGATGCTCGGCTATTGCCTGACGCTCGGCACCGAATGGGCGTGGTCCGGGTTTGCCGTGGTCGCGTCCGCGCACCTGTCCGTGACGGAGCGGGCGGCGCTGGCGTTCGCGGCGCTCAAGTCCCTCAGTGCCGACCATGCAAGAATGACCGCAGCGGCGGTGCTTGGTACGGCGGACGAAGGCTTGCCGCCGTTCCTCGGAGGTAAGGCGGACGCGCAGGCTTGGGCTTCCTGTGCCGATCCTGCCGAACTAAAAGCCTACGCCCTTGCGGCCTTCGAGGCCATGAGCGCGAGGGATCAGGCGGCGTTTTTCCGAAAGATCAGCGAAGTGGAGGTTGCCGCATGAAGATGCTTGTGCAGCGGGTGGCGGGCGATGCGCTCCCGTTCAATATCGAGGACCTGAAAGACCATCTGCGGCTTCTGGGAGAGGACGACTTTGACGGCGAAGTGTTCAAAGCCGGGAAAGCCGCTGCGGAGGAAATCGAACACTTCGCCCAGGTCGCGCTTCTGACGCAGACGATCAAGGTTACGATCTTCAACGCGCCGTGCGACTTGGGCTTGAGCCTGCCTATTGGTCCGGTTTCGGACAGTGACATGCCGGTGGTGACCATCGACGGCGCGGCCTTCACCGCCTTCGACTTTGTGGGCGGCGTCCGGCCCTACATCCGCTGGCAGGCGGACTATTTCTCGCTGGCGCGGGAGACGGTGACCATCGTGTACCAAGCGGGCTTTGGCGCGGACGCCGGGGCGGTGCCCCCGGACCTTGCACAAGCCCTCATGGATCAGGCGGCGTTGCTGTTCGACGGGCGTTCCCCGATGGACGCCAAAGCCCTGACCACATCGCCGCACATGGCGCGGATCGGGGCCAGGTATCGCGGGGTGCAGGTATGACCGCCTCGGAGCTGGACGAACTCATGTACCGCTGGCCAACCGTCCTGCGCCACGTGATGGCCGGGACAGACGAATGGCTCAAGGGCTTTGCCCGTTCCGTGGCCAAGCACGGCAAGCGCGCCGCGTGGCGTCCCACGGCGAAGCAAGCCCAGATCATGCGGCGGCTGGTGTCCGAGCTGGATACCGCCCCGGAACAGGACATCGAACTTATCGAGAGGTGAAACGAGGCGACCCTGCGCGCCACCCCAGACGCAGGGCCGATGTAGTGGAACGGGTTAGCAACGGTGGCTCCACATCGGTCAGCCTACCACGGGCGGGATCACAGGCAAAGGGCAGTCCGCAAGGTTGAGGCCCGATCCCCGGCACCGCGCTCATGGTGTCGCAAGCAGCAACCGACCGACCGGCAGGAGCGCATGACCGGACGGGCCCAAAGCGATGGACCGGCTCCGTTGAGCAGGGACGCAACGCCAAGGGCGTAGGGACTGCCACGGCTTCGCGCCGTGGGCAGTCGTCCTATGCCCTTCGCTCCGAACCTCACCATTGAGCAGGTGAGCCACGGTTGAACGTAGAGAGACGCGCGAGAGGACACGCGATGACTGAGACGGCGAAGAAAAAAAGAGCATGGCGCAAGGCGGATGGTTCCGAGCTTCCGCCCGCGCCCCTTCGCCTGTCGCCTGCCGAGCGTGGTCAAGCGGACCTCTTCGATGGTCCCAATGCCGCAACTTCTGCACGCGCGTGGGACCGGGGAGGAGAGTTATCAATTTTCGCGCCCGGTGGGGAACTGGAAAACGCGGCCCCGGCGGAGCGAGCTATGCGGTTCATGCATAGCCTTGCCATTCCCGAGGGGCCGAACGCCGGGAAGCCGGTTCACCTTGCCCCATTCCAGCGCCGTTTCATCGAAGGGGCCATGTCCCCAGACACGGCGAACGCGGTCCTGAGCATCGGACGCGGCAACGGCAAATCCGCCATCACGGCAGGTTTGGCCCTCGGTGGTCTCATTGGAATCTGGGACGATCAGCCCCGGCGCGAAATCATTGCCGCCGCGCGGACCCGCGATCAGGGGCGGATCATCTGGGACTTTGTGGCAGGTTTCGCCGCGTCCCTGCCGCTGGAGCTGCAACGTCACCTGATCTATCGCCGTGCGCCCCGGCTCGAAATCGAATTTGGCGGCAACGGTGGCGGGCATGTTCTGCGCGTGATCGCGGCTGACGGCAAATCCGCCCTCGGTGGCGCTCCGACCATGGCCATCCTCGATGAGCGCGGGCATTGGGCGCTGGATCGCGGCGACGAACTGGAACACGCGCTGTTGTCCGGCCTCGGCAAGCGTGACGGGCGGGCGTTCCTGATCAGCACTTCCGCCAGTGACGACACGCACCCGTTTTCCCGGTGGATAGATGACCCTTTGCCCGGCACCTATGTGCAGGAACATCGCCCCGCCCCCGGCCTGCCTGCTGACGATCCCGAAAGCCTGCTGATCGCCAACCCCGGCGCGGATCATGGCATCGGCGGCTCCCTCGCATGGCTCGAAGCGCAGGCCAAACGGGCGATTGCGCGGGGCGGATCGAGTCTCACGTCCTTTCGCCTGTACAACCGCAATGAGCGCGTGTCCGGCGAATCCCGTGATCTGCTGATCACGCTGGACGAATGGCTGAACTGCGAAGCCGACCCCCTGCCGCCGCGTGAAGGTGGCGTGGTGATCGGTATCGACCTGGGCGGCTCTGCCTCGATGACGGCGGCGGCGTTCTACTGGCCGGACACCGGGCGGCTCGAATGCATCGGCACCTTCCCTTCCATGCCGAGCCTCTTGGACAGGGGCCAGTCTGACGGCGTGGCGGGACGTTATGTCGAGATGCAGGAACGCGGTGAGCTGACCGTTCTGGGAGACAAGACGGTGCCCGTCGCGCCATGGCTTGTGGACGTGATGCGCCATGTCGAGGGCGAAACCATCGCGGCAATCACCATGGACCGCTACAAGCAAGCCGAGCTGTCCGAGGCCCTCGCCCGTGCGGGCATCCGCGCCCCGCTGGTCTGGCGCGGTCAGGGCTTTCGGGACGGCGGCGAGGATGCGGAGCGTTTCCGCCGCGCGGCCTTCGACGGGCAAGTGAAGGCACGGCCCTCGCTGATGCTGCGCTCGGCTTTCGCGGATGCGGTCTGCCTGCGCGACCCGGCGAACAACATCAAGATCGCCAAGGCGCGGTCCACCGGGCGGATCGACGCCGCGTCCGCTTCGGTGCTGGCGGTGGCGCAAGGGGCGCGGATCGCGGCGCAACCCAAATCGAAAGCGAGACTGTCATGGGTGTGAGGCGCGATCATCATCGGTTTTCCAAGCGCGTGACCCGCACCAAGCGGTGGAAGGCGCTTCGCGCGGAGATCCTCGAACGCGACCGATACCGTTGCAGATCCTGCGGCTGTGGCGGGCGGCTCGAAGTCGACCACATCAAACCGGTCAGGACACATCCTGAACTGTCCTATGACCCGGCAAACCTTCAGGCGCTTTGCCCGAGTTGCCACACGCGGAAAACCCGAATCGAGTGCGGGCATCCCCCGCCCCGAGAAGACCGCCAAGATTGGCGGCAAGCCGTCGAGGCGCTTGAGCGTCCCGGCACAAAACCTATTGAGCAGAAAGGATAACACATGCTCGACTCCGTGAAGATCGCCCGGCGGCAAAGCGAAATCCGCCAGTCCCTTGCCGAGCTGGCAGGGAAAGAAACCCCGTCCGAGGATGAAGTCCGTAAGATGGACGAGCTGGACCGGGAGTATCGCTCGAACGAAACCCGCTATCGCGCCGCGTTGATCGCGGAGGACACCGAACGCCGGGACGCGGGCACCGAACTGGAAACCCGCTCGGCACAGGAATGGGCCGACCTCATGGCCGGTTTCCAGATGCGCCAGGTTGCGCTTGCCCTCGATGAAGGGCGCCAGCTCGAAGGCCAGACCGCCGAAATCGTGTCCGAGCTGCGCAGCGCGGGCGGTTTCCGGGGCATCCCGGTGCCGTGGCAGGCGCTCGAAATCCGGGCCGGTGAAACCGTGGCCGGTGGCACCCCGAACCCGATTCAGACGCGCCCGATCATCGACCGGCTGTTCCCGGACAGCGTTGCCGCCCGCATGGGTGCGCAGATGATCAGCATCGACGCGGGCGCGGTGGAATGGCCGGTGACCACCTCGGCCGTCACGGCGGGATGGGCCGATGGCGAGACCGCCAATGTCGCCGGTCCGACCACCTACGCGACCACGGATCGCGCCATGTCGCCGGACCACAATCTCGGCATTCAGATGCGGATCACGCGCAAGGCGCTCAAGCAGTCCGGCGCGGCGCTGGAACAGGCGGTCCGGCGCGACATGAGCGGGGCCATGGGCGCGGCGATGGACAAGGCGGCATTCCTCGGCACCGGGGCCAATGGCCAGCCGCTGGGCGTGATCACCGGGGCGGCAACCTATGGCATCACATCCACGGCGGTGGATGCGCTGGCGAGCTGGGGCGCGTTCCGCTTGGCGGTCACCCGCTTCATGGCCGCAAATGCCGCCGGATCGCCGGACGCGGTCCGGGCGCTGATCCGCCCCGAGCTGTGGGACTATCTGGACGGCGTTCTGATCACCAATACAGCGGTGTCCGAATGGGACCGGCTGGTGAAGAACATCCCGGCGGGCAACATCGCCATGACCAACAACGCGCTTGCCGCCCCGTCCGGCACCCCCTCGGCAACTTCGGCGCTGCTGACAACCGCGGCGGGCGGCGTGGCTCCGGTGTTCATCGGGGCATGGGGCGCTGTGGACATGATCCGCGACCCGTTCAGCGATGCGCAGTCCGGCGGGCTTCGCATCACCGCGCTGGCCACCATGGACGTGACGGTGGCGCGTCCGGCTCAGCTCGAACTGCTGACCGGCCTCGAACTGGAAGCCGCGTAATGCTCTGGGGCGCTCATGTCGGCAGCCTTGAGCTGCGCTCCGTTGGCGGGGAAACCCGCCTTCGGGCAACCTTCCCGTATGGCCGGGAAACCGTGCTTGCCGAGGCTGTGGGCATGGGGCGTGAGCGTCGTGAGATGATCGCGGCCCGCGCCTTCGCGGATCGCCTTGACCGGGGTGAGGACGTGCATTTCCTGTCCGGTCATGACTTCAACAAACCGCTGGCCTCACGATCCGCCGGCACATTGACCCTGACCGAAACCGATGACGCCCTGACCGTGGAAGCGACGATCAGCGCCGATATGGGGCAAGTCAGCTATGTGCGGGACTTCCTGTCCGCCCATGCGGCGGGGCTGGTCCGGGGCCTGTCTCCCGGCTTCCGCGTTCGGCCCGGTGGCGAGACCGTCGAGGAGCGCGGCAACGCGATCCTGCGGACCATCCGCGCGGCGGACCTGATCGAAATCAGCGCCGTCACGAAACCCGCCTATCCCCAAGCCCAGATCGAGGCGCGGAACTGGCAACCCATTGGCGAGGTGGTCCGGCACATGACCCACCGCCCCGCCGCGATCCGGTGGAGGTGACCATGCTCGGATGGTTCTTGAACAAGCTTCGCCCGATCGAGGCCCGGTCCAGCGGCTCCGGTTATACGGCCCAGGTCATGGCGGCACGGGACAGCTACATCAGCGGGCGGCGCGGCGTGGCGGAACTGACCGCCACGGTGCAGAGCTGCGTCAGCCTCTGGGAAGGCGGCTTTGCCATGGCGGATGTGAGCGGCACCGAGCTGCTGACCCGCCAGACGATGGCGATGATTGCCCGAGGGATCGCGCTGAACGGCGAGGCAGTCTATCTGATCACCGAGCTGGGGCTTGTCCCGGCGACGGATTGGGACGTGACCACCCGCGACGGCAAACCCCGCGCCTATCGCCTGTCCATTCCCGAGGCGGGCGGCGGACGGACTGTCACGGCGCTTGCCGCCGAGGTGCTTCACCTGCGGATCGGCGCGGATAACCTGACGCCATGGATCGGCACCGCGCCGCTGCGCCGGTCCAGCCTGACCGGGGCCATGCTTCACGCGGTCGAATCGGCCCTGAGCGAGACCTTCGAGAACGCCCCGCTCGGCTCGCTGATCGTGCCTTTGCCGGATACGGGCGGCGAAGACATGGCCACCATGCGGGGGGCGTTCCGGGGGCGGCGCGGCTCCACGCTGGTGATCGAGGGCGTGGCGCAGGCGACAGCGGCGGGCATGAACCCGCAGCTCGGACAGAAACCGGATCAGCTTTCGCCGGACCTGTCCAGGAGCATGACAGCCGAGACGCTGGCAGCGGCGCGGGAGGGCATTCTCATGGCCTATGGCGTCCTGCCGTCGCTGGTCAACCGTGCCGCCACCGGACCGGCGGTCCGGGAGGCGCAACGTCAGCTTGCCATGTGGACCCTGCAACCGATTGCCGAGCTGCTGGCAGAGGAAGCCACCGCCAAGCTCGGGGCGGCGGTCCAGATCGACACCACCCGGCCTCTGCAAGCTTTCGACGCGGGAGGCCGCGCCCGCGCCCTGTCCGCGATCATCAAGACGCTGGCAGAGGCCAAGGAAGCGGGCATACCGCCTGCGGACGTGTCCGGGGCCATGCGCATGGTGGACTGGAAAGAGTGAAATGCCGTGCCACGGCATTTGCGAAAACTGGAATAGGCAGGGTGCGCCTCGGTGAGCGACGGACAGGCTCACGAAAACCGAAAGCACCCCGGATCAGTCGGTGAGTACCGCAACAACCCCGACAGCGCACGGCCAGCTTCCAATCCAGCGGGCGCGGTGCGCACTATTTCGCAACAGTTGTTTGGTTGATCCAATTGGCCATGTGGAAATCCAGCTCACGCAAAACTTCCTCCGCCTTCGCAGAGTCTTTGCGATTCAACAGATGATCCATCGCGATATGTAGGCCACGGTGCATGTCTTTGACAGCATCTACCGCTTCCTTACTGGCTACCTTTTTCATTCGAGACCCCTCTCAATCTGACACCGGCACCACCACCATTTTCGGCGATGAACTCAACCCCGACATTTTCAAGAGCTTCTCGCAGTGCGGAAATCGTTCGCTCATACGGCTGACGATCTTCTTTTTCGAAGCTGGCAATTGTTCGCTTCGCCACGCCGGAAGCCTCGGCAAGCCGATCCTGCGACATTGCCACGAGGGCACGAGCTGCGCGACATTGTGAGGGCGTCATTTTCAACCTTGCATCAATAGTGCAACCTGCGCTAAAGATGCAGCGTTGCCATAATGGTGTAACCCAATCAGGAGTCCCTGACAATGACCAAAGACCGCGCCTGCGCGAACACCCCCGCTATGTCCCGCCGCACCCTCTTGGCCGCGCTTCCCGCCTCGGTGGCGCTGGCGGGTCTGCCGACAGCAAGCCCCGCCTTCCCGTCGCACAGGACGCATGACGGCGAAGAAATCCTTCGCCACGTCAGCGCCATCTGGGAACTGTTGAACAAGTCGCTTCCCGAGGGCTGCAACGCTCCTGAAATGGTCTCGCTGGTCCCCGGACGGTTCATGGCACTGGCCTTCCCGCGCGACTTCGCGCTGCACGGCGCTCACTGGAAATTCGACATCACCGCAGGCCAATGGGTGGAAACGCAATGACTCCCAGCGCCATATCCCGCCGCACCCTCTTGGCCGCGCTGCCTGCCTCTGGTGTCGCGCTGGCCTTGCCCTCCGCTACCAAAGCCGACGCGGCCATTTTGGACGTGATCCACGAGCTGGAAAATTGGCAGACTTGGGAAATGTCCAGCATCATCGCGGCGAAAGCCTATGCGGCCTATCGGATGCGCGAGGCGCTTGGGATGGCGTTGCCGGACCCAAAGTATGCGCGACGGCACCTCGATTTTCAGGGCCAATCCTTCTTGGACTACAAAGGCACGGTCGGGTTTGAGCGCGACCGGGCAGGGGGCAAGATCATGACGCCGCCGCGTCCTGCCTCGGACTTGGCGTCCGGGTAAACGGAGAAAAAATCCAATGGGCTTGACCTGCGCCCTTCATTGGAGCAATGTGCCGATAACAATAGTTTCGGACAGGCCGATGCACCTCGGACAATTCATGACCTTTCTCGCCCCCCTGCTTCGTCTTCCTGAGAAGACCTTGCAGGTGCTTGGACGTGCCATGCGTGAAGTGGAGTACGTCCATTCCTCGGGTCGCGGGAGGAACGCCCACCGCCTGACCCACCTCGAAGTCGCGCGAATCCTGATCGCCGTCATGGTTTCCGAAAGCACCACCACCGGCGTTGAACGGCTCCCGCACTTTGCGGCGTTGCCCCTGAAAGCAAAATCAAACCAGAACACCACCTTTGAGGTCGCATTCGCACATCTGCTGAAACGCTATGCAGAAGGGGAAGCGCGGACTTGGTATGTCGAGATTGATATTGGCATGTCCGAGGCGAAAATTGGCACTCAGCTTTGGGAAGAAGGCTTTGGACATGAGGAGCATGTCTTTGGTCTCGACTTCGATGATGAGGACTTCAAACTCGCATCCGACGACTATCCTCTTCCCTACCTTTGCTCGATTCAACGGAAGTCCCTGATACACGGCTCGACGCTCAAAGCCATTTCGCGCCGCGTGTTCGCGGATGGGGAGGTAAACTGATGGCAGCCCGTCCCGCCCTTGTCTCGCAAGCTGAAATCAAGCGCACCCTACAGGCGGCGCTGTCCGCTGGCCTGCGCATTGGCAGGGTCGAGGTGGATCACGCCACGGGCCGGGTTGTCGTGTTCCCCGAGGGCGCGGCGACGCAGGTTGTTGGCCCCGATCCAGACGAGCTGCTGAAATGACGCGGCGCAAGAACCCATATCCCGGCGTCCGCAAGAACGTGGTGAAAGGGCGCGTCTACTGGAAGTTTGAGCGCGGCGACTTCCGCACCAATATCCCCGGCCCCTATGGATCGCCCGAGTTTCTGGCAGCCTATGAGGCTGCGCTTGCCGGTTCCAAGGCATCCAGCTCATCGACGGCCCTAGCCGGAACACTGGCATGGCTTATCGAGCAATACCTGCGCAGCCTGCGTTTTCAGAACCTTTCCGACAGCCGCAAGCGCACGATCCGCCTTGAGCTGGATTGGCTGCGCAAAGAGGCAGGCAAATATCAATTCGAGCGACTGGAAGTCCGGCACGTCGAAGCCCTCATGTCGAAAAAGAAAGGCCCGACCGCCGCGAACACGGTCAAGAAGAACATGTCCATGCTGTTCAACTTCGCGGCCAAAAAGCTCGGCTACACCGGCCCAAATCCGGCGCGCCATGCCGAACGGATGAAAACGAACCCGGACGGCTTCCATACATGGACAGACGCCGAGGTGAGCCGCTTCCTTGATCGGCACGGCCCGACCACCAAGGCACGGCTGGTGATGCTGCTGGCGCTCAATACCGGCATGGCGCGGCAAGACCTCGCCCGCGTCGGTCGCCAGCACGTCAAGGCGGGCCGGATCGCCTATCGCAGGCACAAGACCGCCGTCGCGGCTGACATGCCGATTCTGCCCGAGCTGGCCGAGGAGCTGCGCCACGTCCCCAGGGACCGGCTGCTGTTCGTCACACAGGACAAGAGCGATAAGCCCTATGCGGTGGCATCGCTGGGCAACTGGTTCCGCGATAGATGCGCCGAGGCAGGTGTTCCCGGATCGCTGCACGGCCTGCGGAAGGCTGGGGCCACCAGACTTGCGGACGCCGGGGCGTCGGAATGGGAGATTGCGTCTTACCTTGCGCACTCTGACACGACGCAGGCGGCAGTCTACACCAAAAAGGCCAACCGGGCGCGCCTCGCCGACAGCGGATTTGCGAAGCTGAAAGCGGGGAAAGTGTCCAACCTATCCGACGAGTTGGACAGGAAGGAAGAAAAAGCCAATGAATAACAACGCATTAGCTCAAGAAGTGGCAGCCCGTAGGGGAATCGAACCCCTCTTTCCAGGTTGAAAACCTGGCGTCCTAACCGATAGACGAACGGGCCACTCTGTTCCGCCGAGTGGTTGGCTCTGTGTCCAACCCTGCGGCGTGAGGCGGTTTCTATGAAAAGCGCTGCGTGCTTGCAAGCGGAAATTTCAACTTTTTCGCCATTCGGGGAAGTTTTTTTAAACAGGTCGCAAGATCTTTAAAAACAAAACGAATACAATGCCTTAACACAGACCTCCGGAAGCTCCTCAATGCGCCGGAGCGGCATCTTCGAGCAAAAGCTGCACAGAACGGCGACCGCCCCACTCATTTACCTCGAGTCGACCCGCAAGATGGAAGCGTTTGCCGCCGTGATTCATCAAGGCCGCTCCCATCGGCCCGTCAAATGCGCCAAAGGCTATCCCATCCAACTTTGCGCCAAGCCCGTCATTGCAGGAAATTTTCAGGTGCCCGGTGCCGACCTGCTTGGAGAATCCGATCTGCACATCGGCTATGGCAAACCGTGGTCCCGGCGCGCCCTGACCAAAAGGACCCGCCTTTTCGAGAGCCTCCAACAGATCGAGGCTCGCGGCCCCCGGCATCAGCATACCATCAACCCGCAGATCCCGCGGCCCGCCCTGCCCCGCGCCTTGCTTCGCCAGAAGTTCCGACAGCCGCGCCATCGCCGGCTCCAGCTGATCCTTTGCCACAGTCAACCCCGCCGCCATACGGTGCCCGCCACCTTTGATCAGCAGGCTCTCACTGGCCAGACGCTGCACCGCTGCGCCCAGATCGACGCCCGAAACCGAGCGTCCAGAGCCCTTGCCTTCTTCGCCATCAAGCCCGATCACCACGGCAGGTCGATTGGTCAACTCCTTGAGCCTGCTTGCAACAATTCCGACGACACCGGGATGCCA
The DNA here is from genome assembly GCF_048553275.1 of Pacificoceanicola niger. NCBI lineage: Bacteria > Pseudomonadati > Pseudomonadota > Alphaproteobacteria > Rhodobacterales > Roseobacteraceae > Pacificoceanicola > Pacificoceanicola niger. The sequence goes on along the minus strand of NZ_JBLZMW010000011.1, from coordinate 18,007 downwards.
TCCCTCGCCCGCAGCCCAGACCAACGGCGCGTCAAGCCCGCGCTCCTCCGCTTGAGCCAGGGCCGCCGCACGGACTGCCGCCTCGATCTCCCGGCGCTCGGCATTGAGCTGCTCCAGCCGCTCGGCCATCGCCTGGGCTTCATGCGGATCATCGGTCGACAACAAACGCGCGCCGAGATCCGCCTGACCGATTCGCCCGCCCGCATTCACCCGCGGCCCAAGCACATATCCCAGGTGATATGCGGCCGGCGCGCTCTCCAACCGCGCAACATCCGCCAAAGCCACCAGCCCGACCCGCCCGCGCGCGCCCATGACTTTCAGCCCCTGCTGAACAAGCGCGCGATTTACCCCCTTGAGCGGCGCCACGTCAGCAACCGTCGCCAAAGCCACGAGATCGAGAAGCGCCATCAAATCAGGCCCCTGCGCGTTAGCCTCGCGCATCTGGCGACCGGCTTCAACCAGCATCAGGAACACCACCGTCGCAGCACACAGATGCGCCAGATCGCCGCTTTCGTCCTGCCTGTTCGGGTTCACCACAGCGACGCAGTCGGGCAAGGTTTCGCCGCCGAGGTGATGGTCGAGGATGACCACATCCGCCCCCTCCGCCGCAGCGATCGCGTCATGAGACAAAGTCCCGCAATCGACGCAAACAATCAGATCATGCCTGACCGCCAGTTCCCGCATGGCAGGCTCATTCGGCCCATAGCCCTCATCGATGCGGTCCGGAACATAGAGCGTCGCCTGCCGCCCCATCTGCCGCAGCCAGTGGATAAGCAAGGCCGCCGACGTCCCGCCATCCACGTCATAATCGGCAAACACGGCGATCCGTTCGCGGCTGCGCACCGCTTTCAGAAATCGCGCGGCAGCCGTCTCCATATCCTTCAAGGAGCGCGGATCCGGCAGAAGATCCCGCAGCTTTGGTTCAAGATAACCGGGCGCCTCTTCGACCGCGACGCCCAACCGCGCAAGCACCAATGCCAACCCGCGCAGGTAACCATGCGCCTGGACAAGCGCCTCGGCCTGCCGCTCTGTCTCAACCGACGGTCCAACCCAACGCCGCCCGGTCAGGCTGGTCTCGACACCCAGATATCCCAAACCACGCCCCTGCTTCTTCTTTGTCCAAATATCCCCGGGGAAATCCCGAAGGGATTGGGGGCGGAGCCCCCGGAAACCCATATCAGGCCGTCGGGTTACGGTAGCTCATGCGCCGCACCGAGCCGGTCTTGGAGCGCATCAGCAGCGTCTCCGTCGTTAGCCAGCCAACCTCGCGCTTGATCCCCGGCAGCAGCGAGCCTCCGGTCACGCCGGTCGCGGCAAAGATCACGTTGTCGGTGACCATCTCATCGCGTGTATAGATCTTGTCGAGGTCGGTGATCCCGGCCTTCGCCGCGCGGCCCCGCTCGTCATCGTTGCGGAACATCAGCCGCCCGAAAATCTGGCCGCCCATGCATTTCAGTGCCGCCGCCGCCAGCACCCCTTCCGGCGCGCCGCCGGAGCCCATGTACATGTCGATGCCGGTGATGTGCGGCTCGGCGCAATGCATGACCCCCGCCACATCGCCATCGGTGATCAGGCGGATGCCAGCGCCGGTTGCGCGCACCTCGGCGATGATCTCCTCATGGCGCGGGCGCTCAAGAATGCAGACGGTGATGTCCGCCGCAGTGCAGCCCTTGGCCGCCGCAAGCGCCTCGACCCGCTCCCTGGGCGACATGTCCAGCGTCACGACCCCGTCGTCAAAACCGGGGCCGATGGCCAGCTTGTCCATGTAAACGTCCGGCGCGTGCAGCATGGTGCCGCGGGGCCCCATGGCGATCACGGTCAGCGCGTTCGGCATGTCCTTGGCGGTCAGGGTCGTGCCTTCCAGCGGGTCGAGCGCGATATCCACGCCCGGCCCGTTTCCGGTGCCGACTTCTTCACCGATATAGAGCATCGGCGCCTCGTCGCGTTCGCCTTCCCCGATGACCACAACGCCCTTGATGTCCAGCTGGTTCAGCTGCTCGCGCATGGCGTTGACCGCCGCCTGGTCTGCGGCTTTCTCGTCACCACGGCCAATCCAGTTGGCGCTTTCGATGGCGGCCTGTTCGGCAACGCGGGCGAGGCCGAGCGAAAGCATACGGTCATTGAAATCAATCTTGCTGGTCATGGGGCGGTCTTTCCTGAATGCAAAGCGTGCCAGCGGTGTAGCCCGACCCCGCACCGAGCGGCAAGGGTTGCTGGCGCTAACGCCGAACCTTGGGCTGCCCAAGCGACAGGTCTTTCCAGATCCGTTGAGCAAAACCGCCCCGAGTCGCGCATCAACGCCGCCTTTTGCAGCGCATACAACTCGTCGTCGCGCGGTGCCGTCAGACTTCTTCGATGCGCAGAGCGACCGGCTCGGTCGAGACCACTCCGGTCGTGCTCATCCGCGCCAGCGCATCGTCGAGCGCAGCGCGCGTGGTCTTGTGCGTGACGATAAGCACCGGAGCGCTTTCGTTGACGTGGTCATACTGGCGCATCCTGTGGATCGAGATGCCCGCCTCGCCCAGAGCCGTGGCAATCTTGGCCAGTGCACCGGGCTTGTCCATCAATCCCATGCGCATATAGTAGGGCGCGGGGGCGGCGGCCTGGGCCGGAGTGCTCTTGACGAGGGTTTCCGCTTTCTGGCCGAAGGTGGTCATACGCAGCCCGCGCGCGATGTCGAGCACATCGCCCATCACCGCACTTGCGGTCGGTCCCTCGCCGGCCCCGGCGCCCCGCAGCACGATTTGCCCAACCTGATCGCCCTCGACCACCACCATGTTGGTGCCGCCCTCAAGCTGCCCCAGAGCCGAGCTTGCCGGAACGAGGCAGGGCGCCATGGACTGCTCCAGCCCCCGGCCCGTCATCCGCGCCACCCCAAGCAGCTTGATGCGATAGCCCATGTCGGCGGCCTGGCGAATATCGTCGATGCTGACCCGCTGAATGCCTTCCAACTCGACCGAATCGAAATCGACCTGCGTGCCAAAGGCGATGGACGACAGGATCGCCAGCTTGTGCCCGGCGTCGATACCGCCCACGTCAAGGTTCGGATCCGCTTCGAGATAGCCAAGCTTGTCCGCCTCTTCAAACAGCGCGTTATAGCCCTGCCCGGTCGCCTCCATCTGCGTCAGTATGTAGTTACAGGTGCCGTTCATCACGCCCATCACGCGGGTAATCTCGTTCCCGGCAAGACTTTCGGTCAGGGACTTGATGATCGGGATGCCGCCCGCGACAGCGGCCTCGAACCGCAGAACGCAGCCCTTCGCTTCGGCCAGTTCCGCCAGGGCCTGCCCGTGATGCGCGAGCAGCGCCTTGTTCGCGGTGACCACGTCCTTGCCCGCCTTCAGCGCCGCCTCGGTCGCGGCCTTGGCCGGACCATCGCTGCCGCCCATCAGCTCGATGAAGACGTCCACATCGTCGCGCGCGGCCAGCGCCACGGGATCGTCCTCCCACGCGTAATCGGCAAGCGACACGCCCCGATCCTTGTCGCGGTTTCGCGCGGAGACGGCAACGATCTGAACCTTGCGGCCTGTGCGGGCCTCCAGCAGAGCGGATTTCTGGCGCACGATCTTGACGACGCCGGCCCCCACAGTCCCGAGACCGGCAATAGCAAGACGCAAAGGACTGGACATGACGAGGACTCCTATCGGTGAAAGCGTTGTTGCGCACCCGTTAGCGCCCCGCGCGTCAAGAGGCAACGGGGGCTGTGAGAACAGCGTCAATTGTTCCATGGATCAGGGCCGAGGCGCGCCGCCTCTGCCCGATCACTCCGCGCTTCGCAGCGCAGCCGCTTTCTGCTGCAGCCGGGCCAGCCTCCCCGCAATTCCGCCAGGTGCCGGGGGATGGCGGCGCAGCCGTGCCGCGCGGGCCTGCAGCCCCGCGACCCGGCCTTCGATCGAACCGGCCATTGCAACCGTCGCGCGCGGCTCTGGCCCAACAAGCAGGCCATCGAGCGAGACGAGTTTCGGGAACGCGGCATCGCGCAGGCCCGGCGTCTGCGCCGCATCAAGGTCCGGAAACGCCGTACAGCCGCCCAGCGCCGCCACAAAGGACAACGACAGCACCGCACAGCGCATCGGAATTTGTAAACGCCCCATCATGTTACCGTCATGCCGCAATGCTGGCAGTCGCGCAAGCGGCAGACTTGATCTGAACGACCGTTCAGTTACGCTGTGGTCATGGCACGAACCCAAGGCTCCCGCTCCAAGATTACTGGTCCGCGCGTCCGCGAGGCCGCGCTCCACCTGTTTGCAAAGCACGGTTTTGCAGCGGTTTCCATGCGCCAGATCGCGGCGGAAGTCGGGGTGCAGGCCGGAGCGCTCTACAATTATACGCCTGACAAGCAAGCCCTGCTGTTTTCCCTGATGAAGGGGCATATGGACGATCTGCTGGAGGCATGGCACGACCTGCCGCAAGCGGGCACGCCGGACGCGAGGCTGGAGGCTTTCGTTCGGTTCCACATCGGGTTCCACATGCCGCGTCCCGAAAGCGTGTTTGTTTCATACATGGAGCTGCGCAATCTCGATCCGGGGAATTTCGAGATCGTCGAGCGGCTTCGTCACGAATACGAAGACGCGCTCGAAGCGATCCTGCGCGATGGTGATGCCGCCGGTGTCTTTGACGTCCCCGACCCAAAAATCGCCACTTTGGCGGTGATTGCCATGCTGACCGGTGTGACAACCTGGTATCGGCCCGGCGGACGGTTGTCGGAAGACGAGGTCTCGGATCAATATTGGACGATGGTGCGCAAGGCCGTGAGGCGCTGAGCCGACCCCGGCGCGGATCGCCAACCCACTTGCACAAAGCCGCGCCGTTGGCATAGTGCGCGCCATGACCATCGGACCCAGATATCCCGCCCTCATCGCCGCGTTGCCCTCCACCGTGCCCTTTGTCGGACCAGAAGTGCAGGAGCGCGACCGTGGCGTCCCGTTCCGCGCCCGCCTTGGCGCAAACGAGAGCCTGTTCGGCCCTTCGCCCTTCGCCGTGGCTGCGATGCAGGACGAAGCCGCGGATATCTGGAAATACGCCGACCCCACGCATCATGACCTGATGGCCGCGCTTGAGGCGCATATGGGCTGCACCCGCGATCATATCGTGATCGGCGAAGGCATCGACACTCTGCTCGGATATACTGTACGATTGCTCGTCGAACCCGGCGATGCGGTGGTGACCTCCGATGGTGCCTATCCGACCTTCAATTTTCATGTGGCGGGCTATGGCGGCACGCTGCACAAGGTCCCCTTCAAGGACGACCGCGAGGATCTGGAAGCGTTGATGGCCAAAGCCGCCGAGGTCGATGCCAAGATCGTCTACCTGTCGAACCCGGACAATCCCATGGGCACATGGCATAGCGGCGCCGCGATCGAGGCGGCCTTGAAGAAACTGCCCGATGGGACCCTGCTGGTGCTCGATGAGGCCTATATCGAATTTGCCCCCGAAGGCACCGCTCCGAGTATTGCGGCGGACGATCCGCGCGTGGTCCGGTTCCGCACGTTTTCAAAAGCTTACGGCATGGCCGGGGCCCGCGTCGCCTACGCCGTTGGCGCGGCCGGCATCATCACTGCCTATGACAAGATCCGAAACCACTTCGCCATGAACAGGGCTGCCGACGCCGGGGCGCTGGCGGCGCTCCAGGATCAGGAGTGGCTGTCGCAAGTCGTGCAGCTGGTTGGCGAATCGAAGGCAGAGATCGTCCGCATCGCGGAGGCAAACGGTCTCTCCTGTCTGCCGTCGGCGACGAATTTCGTCGCCATCGACTGCGGGCGGGACGGCGATTTCGCGCGGGCCGTCCTTGCGGCATTGATCGCGGAGGGAGTCTTTGTGCGTATGCCGTTTGTGTCCCCGCAGGACCGGTGCATCCGTGTCAGCGCAGGCCGACCCGAAGACATGGCCATATTCGGCGAGAGTCTGCCAAAAGCGCTCGAAACGGCAAAAAACTGCTAAATTTACCGAAAATTCAGGTCTTTTCGGGATCGTGAGAGGAACGCGCATTTGTTTTGCGCTACCTTGATCGTACCGCGCCCCATATCAGGAGTGAAAGATGGAAAACCGTCATCCCAATGCCGTTGAGGACTTTACCTCAGCCAATCTCGTCCTGATCTTCGTCAATCTGCTGTGGATCTTTGCCGTGGTCTGGTCGAGCTGGGGCCTTGGGCCGGTCCTGGTTCTTGGAGCGATCCTCAACCATCTGATCACGCGGCTGGAATGTCACAAACGCCGTCAGGCGTCGCGTTTCGTGGAGACCGAGGAAATCTGAGGTCAGGTCCTGAGACTTTCTGACAGGAATTGCGCCGCTGCGGTAACACCGCCCGCGCCGTGCGGAATATCGAGTGCCCCAAGACCCGCTTCGACAACGCCGATGAGGCCGAGAATCATGTGACCGTTCACATGCCCCATATGCCCAAAGCGGAAGAAGCCGGTGCCCTTGGGATCGTCCGGTTCGGACATACCGATGCCAAGTCCGAGCGTCACCCCCATCTGTTCCGCGCACCACGCCCGTAACCGCTCGCCATGCGGCGCACCAAGGCGCAGCGCGGTCACCGCGTGCGAGCGCAACTCCGCATCGCGAATGTTCATGGTCAGCGGACCGCCCTGCCCCCAACGATCGGCAGCGGCCCATATCGCACCGGCAAGGGTCGCGTGCCGCGACCAGACGGCCTCGATGCCTTCGGCGCGGATCATGTCGAGCGCCGCACGCAGCCCATAGAGATGATGCGTCGGCGCGGTGCCATTGAAGAACTGGTAGAACATTTCCGGAGCCGCGCGGTTGGTCCAATCCCAGTAGCGCGAGACCTGTTTCATGCCACGGCGCGCCTCTGCAGCCTTATCGTTGAAGAAGGCAAAACCAAGCCCCGGCGGCGTCATCAACCCCTTTTGCGAAGCGGTAATCATCACATCGACACCCCAGGCGTCCATGCGGAATTCGTCACAGGCCAGCGAGGCGATGCAATCCGCCATCAGCAGCGCCGGGTGGCCAAGCTCGTCAAGCACCGCGCGCAGCGCCATCACGTCATTGCGCACAGACGTGGATGTGTCGACATGTATCGCCAGAACCGCCTTGATCGCGTGGCCCTTGTCCGCTTCCAGCGCGGCGCGCACCTTTTCGGGATCAATGGCGCTGTGGCGGTCGTGGTCGATCAGATCCACCTCGATCCCCATTGCCTGGGCCGTATCTGCCCATCCATAGCCAAAACGCCCGGAGGCCGGAACCAGAACTTTCTCGCCGGGTGCCACCGTGTTGGCCAGCACGGCCTCCCACATGCCATGCCCGTTGCAGATGTAGATGGCGACCTCGCCTTCGGTCTGCGCCACGTAGCGCAGATCGGGGATCATGCCGTAACCATCTCCGGCAGCGCGCCTTCGTAGATGTTCGGCGCGGGCCTGTGCATGGCCTGCAAAACCGCGTCCGGCATGACTGACGGACCGGGAATCGCCAGGTAGGGACGGCCATTTGCTAATGTCATGGGACACTCCATATGCCCTGAAAGCGGGTCGGCGACACACTACCCATCGCGGCAGGGGCGTCAATGCCGCGCTTGCAACAGGGGCGCTCAGCCTCTACATCCGGCCCCTGATATGACGGGAAAGTCTTGATGCTGCGTAAACTCTGGACCCGACTGGACGATGCGGAACGCCGGTTCCGCCGGTCGTGGGGCAAAGACATCTCGACACCCTCCGCGCGGCGGTGGGCAACGCTGCATTACAACCTCTTCGATCATGCGTTTCTGCGGATATTCTGGACCAACTTCTGGCCCGTGGCCCCCGGTGTCTGGCGCTCGAACCAGCCGACACATGCGCGATTTGAAAAATATGCCGCCATGGGGATCAAGACCGTGGTCAACCTGCGGGGCGAGGACAAGCACGCGCATTACCTGTTCGAAAAGGAAAGCGTCGAAGCCTTGGGGATGACGCTTGTCAACGCCAAGCTCTGGGCCCGCGAAGCCGCGCCGCGCCGCCGCATCATCGGCGTGATCGACGCGCTGCGCACCGCGCAAAAACCGATGATGTTCCACTGCAAGAGCGGCGCGGACCGCGCTGGTTTTGTCGCGGCCATGTACCTGATGATCTTCGAAAACACGCCGGTCGCGGAAGCCAAGAAACAGCTCGGGCTGAAGTACATCCATCTCGATTTCACCGCCACCGGTGTTCAGGACTACATCCTCGATCTTTTTGAGGCCCGTCAGGACCTCGGCGACATCGGGTTTGAGGACTGGATCCGCAACGAATATCGCGCCAAGCCAATTCAGGCGGCCTGGCTCGCCCGGACGCCCCCAAAGGATGTTGCGCAGACCCTGATCGACCGGCAGGGCGAGCCATGAGCAAGAAGCCGAACGTGCCCGTCGATCCCGACGCCGCCCGCGGGCTGTTTCTTTGGCTGTGGCGCGGCTACCTGAAGCGCTACACCGGGTTGATGATCGTTGCGATGATCTTCATGTCGATCGAAGGTGCCATGTTCGGCTTGCTGTCCTACATGATGAAACCGATGTTCGACGATGTCTTTGTCGGCGGCAACGAAGACGCCTTGAAATGGGTGGCCTTTGCGGTTCTCGGCATTTTCCTTGCCCGGGCCGTGACGGGCATCGCCCAAAAGGTCCTTCTGACGCGTGTCTCGCAACTGTCGATGGGCGATTTGCGGCGGACCATGCTCGATCACATCATGGCGCAGGACAGCGGCTTTCATCAGGTCAACGGTCCCGGGCTGATGATGCACCGGGTCGAAGGCGACGTCTCGGCCATCGGCAAGATCTGGAATACGCTGATCACCGGCGCCGGGCGCGACGTGGTGGCGCTGATCTCGCTGTTCTGGGTGGCGCTGCTGATCGACTGGCGCTGGACGCTTGTCGCGCTGGTGGGCGCACCGCTGCTCGTGGTGCCCTCTGTCCTCTTGCAACGCTACGTGCGCAGCACCTCACGCGTCTTGCGGGATGTCACCGCCAGCATGTCGACCCACCTCAACGAGGTGTTCCACGGCATCACGCCGGTCAAGCTCAACACGTTGGAGCGCTACCAGTCAAAGCGGTACCGCGCGCTGACCAAGGGCCGCGTGCGCTCCGAGACGCAAGCGGCGGCGGGCAAGGCCGCCCTGCCCGGTCTGATCGACATCATGAGCGGCATCGGCTTTGTCGGGGTTCTGCTCTATGGCGGGCGGGAAATCATGGCCGGTGACAAGACCGTCGGTGATTTCATGGCCTTCTTTACCGCCATCGGCCTTGCTTTCGAGCCGCTGCGCCGTCTTGGCGCGGTCAGTGGCGCGTGGCAGCAGGCCGCCGCCAGCATCGAACGGATCAAGCAACTGATGGACACGGAACCGGCGTTGAAAAGCCCGGCCAACCCCATTGCCCCGCCCGAGGGCGTGCCGCAGATCACTTTGCGCGACGTACACCTGAGCTTTGGCGAAGCGCCTGCCCTGCGTGGGGTGTCGCTGATCGCGGAGCCGGGCCAGACCACGGCGCTCGTCGGTGCATCCGGTGCAGGGAAATCGACGATCTTCAATTTGCTGACCCGCCTTCTGGACGCCGATCAGGGCGAGGTGTTGATCGGTGGCGTGGCCACGAAGGACATGGATCTCGCCGCGCTGCGCCGGTTGTTTTCCGTGGTCAGCCAGGAGTCCCTGCTGTTCGACGAGACCTTGCGCGAGAACGTGGTCCTGGGGCAGGATGTGCCCGACGCCTTGCTGATGCCGGCACTGGAAGCGGCCCATGTCACCGATTTTCTGCCGCGTCTAGAGAAGGGGCTGGAGACGCCCGTGGGGCCGCGCGGGTCCAACCTGTCCGGCGGACAGCGCCAGCGCGTCGCCATCGCCCGCGCCCTGCTCCGCGACACGCCGATCCTGCTTCTGGATGAGGCCACCAGCGCGCTCGACGCGCAATCCGAAGCGCTGGTCCAGGCGGCGCTGGAGAAGCTCTCGCAGGGCCGCACGACGCTGGTCATTGCCCACCGTCTGGCCACGATCCGCAGTGCGGACAAGATCGTGGTGATGGACAAGGGCCGGGTCGTCGATCAGGGCACCCATGACGAACTGATCGCGCGCGAAGGCCCTTACCAGGAACTCTACCGCCTGCAATTCGATACGGAGTAGGCCTCAGGCGCGGTACCGCCGCGCCAGGCGCTCCGGGTTCACTCCCATGAAATAGCGCAGAAGCGTCAGCAGGTTGCGCCCCCCCCGGCGCAGCCACCCCTGCCGCTCATATTTCTCTGCGCTGGTGATCGCATCGACCCGAAGCGCCCGGAGCTGACCTCGCGCCCGCCGCGCCAGCGCCACGTCCTCCATCAACGGAATGTCCGGGAAGCCGCCGATGGCGTCATAAACGCGGCGATGGATCAGCAGCCCCTGATCGCCATAAGGCAAGGCAAACAGCCGCGAGCGCAGGTTTGCCCATCCCGCCACGATGCGCGGCGCCACGCCCGGCGCATCAAAGCGGAGACGGAAGTGATAGGCGCCGGGCCGGTCGAGACAGGCGCGCACCGCCGTGCTCCAGCCCGCATCCAGCACCGTGTCTGCATGCAAGAACAGCAACCAATCGCCCCCGGCCGCCGCCGCACCGCGCGCCAATTGCCCGCCCCGGGAGGCCCCGCCTCGCACCACCTCTGCCCCGGCCGAGGCCGCGATCGCCAGCGTTCCATCCGTCGAGCCGCCATCGGACAGGATCAACTCGCGGATCACCCCCGCGCTCAACCCTTCTCCGAGTGCCCCGAGACAGGCAGGCAGCGCCTGTTCCGCGTCCAGTGTCGGAATGATGATCGAAATCGGAGCGCGCATGGGGCCTGTTCCCTGTCAGTCAGCCGCCCTATATGGCAAGGAAAGCAGGCAAGATCAAAAGGGGAAAACCATGGCTCGAAGCGAACGCAAGGTTCTGAGGGTCAGCGGCGCGGATGCCGCCGACTTTCTTCAGGGGCTGATCACCAATGATGTAAGCCGCCTCAAGGACGGTCTGGTCTATGCCGCGCTACTGACGCCGCAGGGAAAATACCTCGCCGATTTCTTCCTCGTGCCGGACGGAGAGGCCATTTTACTCGATGCGGACGCCGAGCAGGCCGACAGCCTGATGCAGCGGCTGAGCCTGTACAAGCTGCGCTCCAAGGTAGACATCACACAGACGGACACAGTGGTGACCCGGGGTCTCGGGACGCCGCCCGAAGGGGCCTTTGCCGACCCGCGCGATCCGTCTCTTGGCTGGCGCGGCTATGCCGGGCAACCGGGGGAGGACGTGGATTGGGATGCGCTGCGCGTCGCCGGCTGCGTCCCCGCAAGCGGCATCGAACTCACGCCGGACACCTTCATTCTGGAGGCGGGGTTTGAGCGCTTGAATGGCGTCGATTTCAAGAAAGGCTGCTATGTCGGGCAAGAAGTCACTGCCCGCATGAAGCACAAGACCGAACTGCGCAAGGGCCTCGCCAAGGTCCGCGTACAGGGACAAACCCCCATCGGCACAGAGGTGCTCGCAGGCGAGAAACCGGCCGGAACACTCTACACCCAGAGCACCGGTGCCGGCATTGCCTATTTGCGGTTCGACCGGGCAACCGGGGCACTGACCGCGGGAGACGCGGTGCTGCAGTTTCCCGCATGAGCGCCACGGCGCTTACCGAGACAATCCTTGGCGCACATGTGATCGCCCGAGACAGGCTCCATGGCGGCGATCTGTCCAAGGTTGACAGGCTCGACCTGTCGGATGGACGCAATGTCGTGTCCAAGCAGGGCGCACATGTCGCCACAGAGGCCGTCATGCTGCGCGCCATGGCAGAAGCCGAAGCGCCAGTGCCGCGCGTGCTGTACCAGACCGGCCGCCTCCTCATTCTCGAATGGCTAAGAGAAACGCCAGCCTCGACGGCGGGCTGGCAAGCCTTGGGCCGTGGCTTGGCAACGCTGCACGCGGCCCAAGGCCCCGACTACGGCTGGCCTGCCCCCTACGCCTTCGGCGCCTTGTCCATCGACAATGAAAGACTGCAGAACTGGCCGGATTTCTGGGCGCGGCGGCGGTTGCTGCCTTTTGTTGCCGATTTGCCAAAGCCGCTGGCCCGGCGGGTGGAGAGGCTGGCCGCCGCCTTGCCGGATCGCCTGCCCCGCACCCCACCCCCCGCACTCCTGCATGGCGATCTCTGGACTGGTAACGCGCTGTTCTCCGGCGCATCCGCCTATCTGATAGACCCGGCATGCTACTATGGCGATGCAGAGGTGGACCTTGCCATGCTGTCGCTTTTTGGCGCGGTGCCGGATGCGTTTTTTGAAGGCTACGGCCCCCTGGCTTCGGACGCCAAAGACCGCCGAGCGATTTATCAGGTATGGCCTGCCTTGGTGCATCTGTCGCTCTTTGGTCCCGGATATCTCGGCCTCGTGGAGAACCGGCTGCGCGCTGCAGGCGTCTGATCTGGTCATGGCGCCGGGTTTACCTGAGCGTGCAGTCTGGCGCTCTTGCGCCGTACCGCGCCATAAGGCCACGCGCGGCGCAGGTGTCGCCGGGCCCCGCGACCACCCACCCATCGAAGGCTCCGGCGATCTCCTGCTCAAACCGGGCAATCAGCCGAGACGCCACACCGCGCCGGCGCAGGATCGGCATGACGTAGACATGGTCCAGCCGTGCGAGGCTTCCCACCGGCAGCGCCGTCCATGCCAGGTATCCCCGCGCCACGCCTTCCGTGCGATAGGTCAGAAACCGCGTTCCGTCCAACTGCGCCCGCCTCAGCCCCTCGAACAACGCGCCGTCCTGTGCGCCCCGCCTATCGCGATGCGGCTGGAAGTGGACCGGCAGCTGCTGCAGATCGTGCAGCAGGGTCTCAAGTCCTTTCAACTCCGTCTCGGTGGTGGTTTGGGTGATCATGAAAAAGGCCTCCTGGCGGTAATGCCGGAGGCCTTTTGCTTTGGATATGTCGCCCCGGCGGTTGCACGGGGAACGGATCGGCGCGCGGGTTATGCGCGTTCCGAATATTCCATGGTTTCGGTGTTCACGACGATGCTCTCGTCCTGCCCCACGAAGGGCGGAACGCTGATACGAACGCCATTATCCAGCACCGCGGGTTTGAAGCTGTTGGCCGCGGTCTGTCCTTTGACGACCGGCTCGGTCTCGACGATCTTGCAGATCACCTTCTGCGGCACCGTGGCGTTCAGCGCTTCGGTGTCGTGGAATTCGACGACAATGGTCATCCCGTCCTGCAGGAACGGACGCCGATCGCCGAGGATATCCGCAGGCAACTGAACCTGGTCGTATGTCTCGGTGTCCATGAAGATCAGCTGCCCGTTGTCCTCGTAGAGGAACTGCATGTCTTTCTGCTCCAGACGCACGCGCTCCACCTTGTCGGCACTCCGGAAGCGTTCGTTGAGCTTGGAGCCGTTCCGCAGGTTCTTGAGCTCGACCTGGGCGAAGGCGCCCCCCTTTCCGGGTTTGACATGATCGACCTTTACAGCGGCCCAGAGACCGTCGTTGTGCTCGAGAACGTTTCCGGGGCGGATCTCGTTTCCGTTGATCTTTGGCATGTGACAATACCTAGGCAAAAGGTTGACGTTATTTCGACCGCCCCTATATCTCGCGGATCAGCCCCATGCAAGACAACGATATATCGTGGTGCATTTGATCTAAGATATGCGCGTTCCGCATGGGTGCTATGCGAATATGGGGTATCCGAATCGCACCGAATAGGTCATAACGCCCTTCACGCCGGAAAAGACAAGAGCAATAATCAAAGGTCCACTCATGAAAGATTTCGTAGACGGAACAGCCTTCAATGCCGAACAGGGCAACCGCGCGCGCAAGCTGTTCGCGGCTGTTGTGCTGGCTGCTCTGGATGATGCCATTGCGGACGACAAGAAGTATGGCAACGGCCCTGAGCAGATTGCTCGCTGGGCGCGCTCGCGCGACGGTCGCGAAGTGCTGTCTTGCGCCGGGATCGACCCCAACGAACGGGTTGTCTCGGGCCTGATGGACTTCGTTGGCAAAGGTGTCCGCACCTCTGTTGCGCTCTCGCGCGAAGAAAGCGAGCGTCGCAGTGCGGCCGCTCAGCAGGCGGAAGCCGCCTGATTCAGACTTGAACTAAACGCTGCCAAGCAGAAAAGCGCGCCCCGAAGGGCGCGCTTTTTCTTGTTTTTACCGTCAGTGAGATGTTTGCCGCATGCGCCGCGATCGTCCGGCTCCGCGTTCAGTCAAATTCCTGAGACAGGATCGCCCGGTGGATCTCCCGTCTTACCAATTTGCGCACGTTCCGCGTTATCCGCTCGCCCAGCGCCCCTTGAAGCTCCTGCCGCACGATCTCCGACACCATCAGACGCAGCGTCGCCTCATCAATCGTCGCAGGGGTATCTTCCGGGTTTGCCGTGACGCTGTCCGGCTCTACCACAGCCTGAACCTGGGGCACGGCAGTGTCTTCGCGATCCTGCCACTCCAGTGTCCTAGCGGGTCTGTGAACGAAGGTCGGCTCGGCTGCGTCTTCGCTGTCCCAATGGCCGGACTGACGCGCGACCATCTTTTCCAAGGCGGCAATCTTGCTCTCCAGCGCCGATCCGGCGGTGGCGTGCGGATCAGAGTCGTCTTCGACTGCGGCTTGTGTTTCCTCAACCTGCCTGTGCGCCCCCGTCACAGCGCCAACGGTGGTATCCTCGGCCAAGAGCGCTTCGAGGTCGCCTGAGGCAGCATGTTCAGGAGCCGCGTCCGCTTCGAGCGTAACCGCAATGTTCTCGATTGCTGCGTCGAACGGGAGATCCGCGTCGTCTTCGTCTGTGTCGTCGATCTCGTAAGTGAACACCCGGGCGACTTCCCGCTCTACCAACTGGCTGAGAATGGCCGTCGCTGTGACCGACTCCTCCTCCGCGGCCTCGGTTTCTTGCGCCGACGCCGCAAACCCCTGATTGGGGATGTCGGCGCCAAGCACCTCCATCTGACCATCATCACCTGCGTCCAGCTCCACGTTCAAATCCTGCGTGCGCGCAAGATCTTGGGCCAGTTCCAGCAACAGCGCTTCGTCGCCCCGATCCACGTCCGGGTTCTGGCGTTCTGACGTGTTGTCCGCTGACACCTCAGACGGCTCATCCTCCGCAACCGGGGCCGCGCGTTGCGCCCGCATTTCGTCCGCCGCTTCACCGAAACGGGCATCCAAAACCAGCTCGTCACCGGCCTCGTTCGGATCCACCTCAGCCACAGAACGCTCAAAACGCGTTGGGGACGTCAGAAGAACCGGCGGCTCTGTTTGGCGTGTCTCGTCCTGCAGCGCAGTTTCGGAGGCTGCGGGTTCACGCCCTGGCTCGGGAACGCGAAGCGCAGGCGTCAAGACAAGCCGGTCCGGCTGCGGCTTCGGCGCAGGTCGCGGTTTAGGCCGCGAGTCTTCCGATACCAGACGCCGAATCGAAGACAGAACATCTTCGATCTCCATGTTTGTTACAGGATCAGACATGATTGTTTTCCACTCTCGCCTCGCGTCAGAGTTTACCTGCCCTGCAGAGCTCACACAACAGACCGGAAAAAAGTTAGGCTTTTAAATTCGGTATTGGAGACACACCGCAGCGCCAGGCACGAGGCGTCCGAGAGGTGTCGACGCCATCACAGTGCAAAAGCGGCCTTTTTCTCAAAGCCGGGCAGGATCGCTGCGGTCGCATTAAACGCAAACCGCCAATTGACCTTGCCGTCTACCTTGTGGCCGATCCGCACCGTACCAAGCGCATTTTGCATAAAAATGACGGCAATTCGTCCACCGTCCTTGAGCTGATCCATGAGACCGTCCGGCAAAACCTCGACACCGCCTTCGATGATGATTGCATCATACGGACCATGCTCCGCAGCCCCGTCCGCCAGTGCAGCACGGTAGGGAATCACATTGTCCGCATGGTGTTCGGTCAGCAGGGTTTGTGCCTCCGCAATGCGGTCTTCGTCATCCTCAACGGCGACGACGGCCTCCGCGATGCGGGCGATCACCGCAGCCGAGTAACCGTAGCCCGCGCCAAGATCGAGCACGAAGTCCGAATTGGACAGGTTCAGCGCGTCCAGCATCTTGGAAAAAGTCCGCGGTTCGAGAAGAACACGTCCCCCGCCTAGATCAACCGGCGCATCCGCATAGGCCGCCTCGATCCGCTCCCGGGGCACGAACGCTTCGCGCGGAACGGTAAGCATCGCGTCGATGATCGGAAATTCGGTCACGTCCGAGGGGCGTACCTGGGTGTCGACCATCATGCGGCGGCGCGTTGCGAAGTCAGTCATCAACGAAACTCTCTCGTTCAGATCAAGGCCTCTTTTTATTGCCACACCCGCATCGAAACGGCAATGTCCGCAGCTCCCTTCGTGACCTTTTGCCATGACTTTGGCAAAGCAATCGTTACCAAGCGAAGAAACCGGATTTTATCCGCTTGACGAATTCCTGCGCACAGCCTAATCAGGCCTCCACTCTGGCGAGTTGGCGGAGTGGTGACGCAGCGGATTGCAAATCCGTGTACACCGGTTCGATTCCGGTACTCGCCTCCACCTTATTTTACTGGGCTTTCTGGCAAAATCGGACCTCTCGCGAGGGGCCAGAAATAGTCCGGTTTACAGGCCGGTCTACAAACTGACCCGCCCTATCCCCTTCCTGGCATCAAAGGTCTTGCCAAATTCTGGGCAGCCAAGGATGCTTTGGCATGGCCAAGATCTACATCCCGACCCGCTCAGCAGGCGACTGGCGTGCCCTGCTCGCCGACCCAGAAAAGCATTGGCGCGCTGGGTACTCGGCCATGGCAGCCGCCCAATCATGGGAAGCCGCAGACGGCCTGCCGCCGGAAATCGCCGCCATGTTCGCTTCCGAGGCGCAACTCCTTTTGGCCATTCCGGAACATCAGGTGCCCCTGCCCGGTCGCGGCGCGGCAAGCCAATGCGACGTCTTCGCCTTGGTGCGCGAATCCGATCGCCGGATCGCAGTGTCTGTCGAAGCAAAAGTTGCCGAGCCTTTCGGGCCGACCGTGAGCGAATGGCTGCGAAACGCCTCGGACGGCAAGCGTGCGCGCCTGTCGGCCATCTGCGATCTCCTGGGGTGCGGAACCCCACCGGACGATCTGTACTACCAACTGTTCCACCGCACCGCTGCGGCCCTCCTGGAAGCGCGCCGCTTCGGGACCGAAGCCGCCGCGATGATCGTGCAGTCATTCTCGCAGGAGCACCGCTGGTATGACGACTTCGCGGCGTTCTGCGCGTTCCTGGGGACGACCTCCAAACGCAATGCGCCCAGCAGGATCACGGTGCCGTGCGGCATGCCGTTGATCCTTGGCTGGGCGACAGGAGATGACGAGTTTTTGGGAGAGAGATGAATGAAAGCTTTGGGCTTTATTCGTCGCATTTCCTGCGCTGCTCGTTCAGCTTGTCGAGACCCTCATCTGCGATTTCCGGTACAACGGCGGCGTACTTCTCGATGATGTTGGCCGCGTGGCGAAGGCCCCATCCCATTGTGACGGCGATCTCATTCAGGCTGCAGCCTGCGCAGAGCAATTCCGTCGCCGCAGTGCCTCGCATGTCATAAAGACGCAGTTCATCACGAATGCGGATTTTTGCGTCGACTTTCTCGGCAGCTTTATTCGCCCTGGCCTTGAGATCTCAGACAATGCCAGAGGCGCGCTCCGGGGTCAGCTTGCGTCCCTCGAGCGAGACGACAAGATACTCTTGGATCGCCGGTGTCTCGTCCATAAGACGCCCTAATGTCGGCGTCACGGGTATGCTGACGGGATTGCGCAGGGCTTCAACCAGGTAAAGCGCTGGACGTATGGCCTCCCTGACTAGCGATTGCGGTGCTTCAGGGACAAACTGGATTGGAGACGTATGATATTGAATATTCATGCCCCGACCTCCTTCCCGGTCAGTGCGTCATTCCAATCGAGCCCGTTGGGCGACGGAAGAGTCGAGACGGTCCAACCCAGCACATGCGCCCGCGTTGCCAGAGCGACAGCGACGGCTTTCCCATGCGCATCGCCATCGGGGGCGATGATCAGTTCTCCCGGGGTAATCCCCCCCGATTTTAAGGGGCTGCAAACGTAGAATTTTCTCGGCAAGATGAACGAGGAGATTTCGAATGA